>CAYQSL010000001.1:0-42656 GCA_964420165.1 uncultured Gammaproteobacteria bacterium
TAAAGTTTTTTTGATATTCTGAATTGCAGCAGTGATTTTTTCAGTTACTTCTAATGTATTAACCCCAGGCTGCCTGCTAATTGCAATTATCACAGCTTCTTTACCATCGACACTACCGTAACTTCTCTTAAAAGCTGATCCTATCTGCACTTTAGCAACATCTTTAAGAAAAACAGGAGCTGCATTATTTGTAGTAATTACAGAATCTTCAAGTTCAGTAATTGAATTGATACGCCCAAGTCCTCTAATTAGATACTCTCTATCTTCTTGAATTAAATAACCGCCGCCAACTATGATGTTTGCATTTTCTGCCGACTCTACTACTTGATTAAGTCCTACTCCATATTTAGCTAATTTATTTGGATCTATTAAAATTTGATATTGCTTTAGATCACCACCATAAGTCAAAACTCTTGCCACACCAGGGATTGCAAGTATTTTGTTTCTAATTTCCCAATCAGCAAAACTACGCAAGTCCATCAAGGAAGTGGTTTTAGAAGTTAAAGCAAAATAGTAAACGGCTCCAATTGGAGAAGTGATTGGAGATAAAGTTGGAGTTTTAACAGACTTAGGTAATAAACTTGCTACTGATTGAATTTTTTCGTTAATTAATTGTCGTGCTGTATAAATATTGGTTCCAAAATCAAAAATTACAGTTACAAACGATAGACCTTCAATAGAACTACTTCTTACAGTTTGTACTCTATTAGTACCATTAACTGCACTTTCTATAGGAATAGTAACTAATGCTTCTACTTCTTCAGGAGCTAGTCCTGGAGCCTCTGTCTGTATGACTACTTGAGGCGGAGCAAATTCTGGCAGAACATCAACAGGTGTGTGATAAGTATAGAAAGAACCAAATACAAAAAGAATTAGTCCTAGAATGATTACTAGTAATCTGCTATTTAAAGACCACTTAATTAGATTATTAATCATATTTTTTTCTTTCTTCTACCTAATAAATATCCTGCAATTAGAGAAATAAATACTATGCCAATTACAATTGGAATAAAATAAGTTTGAATAATTTCATTTGAAGCTTCTTCGTGTCCATGATCATGCTCATCTTCTTCGCCTTCACCGTACTGTAATTGATAAGCACCTTGGGTAACTAATACTTCATCAGCTTGAAGCCCCGAAATAACTTCTACGGTATTAGAGTCGTGAGTTTGTACTTCTATTTCTCTTGGTACATATTTATCTTCTATTTTTAAATAAACCAAATGTTTATGAGTGCCTTGAATGTCACCTTTATCCATTTCTACTAAGGCAGTTCTAGGAATAATAATTGAATTTCTTTTAGTGCCTGTATGTATTGAAAGCTGAAGAAATTGTCCTGGCTTCAAAGCCCCATCTGGATTGCTAACAACAGCCTTGACTTGCAAGGTACGGTTGTCTTTATTTAATACAGAATCTATAAATCCTAATTGTGCTGTAAAAGTTTTATCAGGACTACCATCTAAAGAAGCGACAACTTTTTGTCCTTGTCTAACTTTTGCCATATCTTTTTCATAGATATTGGCACTAGCCCAGACCGTAGATAAATCTATGCCATGAAACAACAAAGTATTGGGGTTGATAATCTGTCCAATAGTGACCTTCTTCTCAACTATTACTCCATTCTTTGGAGCCACGATAGAGAATATTCCAGCTTCATTGCTAGTAGAGCCCAGAGTATATATTTTTAGATTAGTTTCTACTGCTTTAAGTTTAGATTCCTGGCTAGCAAGCATAGACTTAGCCACTTGATAATCCTTCTCGGCAACAATTCCTTTCTCTAATAGAATTTTTTTTCTAGCAAAATTAGTTTTAGCTAAATCAAGCTCTGCTTTTAATTGTTCAACATCGGCTTGCAACTGTACTATTTCAGTACTCTGAATAGTGGCAACAACTTGACCTGCACGAACATAGTCTCCCAGTACAGCTTTTACAGAAACTACTTTACCTGAAACAGGAGCATTCATATCAAAATGATTTTCAGGTATTTCTTCAATTTCACCACTAGTTTTTATTACATCATCTATAACCAGCTCTTTGACAAGATCTGTTTTAATGTCCAAAGCACTATTTGCAAGCTGGCTAACTGGTAAAGTTTCCTTTTTAATTTTAAAACCAACATCATCACCATGAGCAAGAATCGGCAATATAAGAGATGTATAAATTACTAATAGATAAATTTTTCTCATAACTAATTCCTTTTCATTAAGCTATCCAAATCAGCTCCCAGTGCATACTCCAAATCAGCAAAGGCAATTTGATAATTTAAAATGCTTTGTAAATAGTTTTCTTTAATTTCTCTATTTTTCTGTTCAGCATTTAACACATCAGTCAAACTCAGTTCACCATGCTTATAACCAAATTGTATTGATTCAAGAATAGTCTGTGATTGGTTTAAAACATTCGCTTCAAATCTTTGTAATTGTTTTTCTCTAGTTTGGAAATTAAACAATGCAGCTTCAATTTCGGATTGAATTGATAAATCTAATCTATCTTTTTCTCTATCTAAGTACTCAAGTTCAGCTTTTGCTCTTTTAATTTCACCTTGTTTACGATTAAAAATCGGTAATTCTGTTTGTGCAGCGAAATATGGTCCCCAATTATCATCGCCAATACTTGGATGCACTACACCAGCCTCAACTACTAGATTTGGAATCTTTTCCCATTTGTTTTGACTTAATTGGGCTCTTTTAATTCCATAATCTTTTTCCATAATTGCTATTTCTAGTCTTTTCTTAGTAGCTTCTTCTAAATACAATTGCATTTCAGTTCTTGAAGAAATAGCTTGGCTAGGTTTTAAATCTTCTTGTTTAACATCCAAAAGAAGTTGATTCTTGGGACTTAGACCCAAAAGTTGATTAAGATTGATTCTTGCCTGAGACAATTTAGCTTCAATTTCATTTATATAGTTATCGCTAGCAACTACTTCCAAAGACGATCTATCAAAATCAAGCTTAGAAGTATCTCCTGCTTCATATCTAGCTTTGGCAAGATCATAGAGTTTTTGATAAAAGTCTCTCCTATCTTTTGCAAGTACAAGCAAATCACCTAAAATTACAACATTAGTGTAATAAGGATGCACTTTGATGTGGGTTTCCCAAATCAATTTATTAATTTCAAGTTCAGTTTTAGCTATTTCTTGTTTAGCAACTTCTTGCCTGTAAAATCTTTTTTTGCCAAGCTCAAGTGGTAAAGCCATTTGGATAGGGTGTAGCGAACCACCAGTTGCTAATTCGTTTTGAGAAGCGATTATAGGATTAGGACGATATTTAGCAATAATTAGATTTGATTCTGTTATTGGTAATGTTGCTAGCTTAGATTGAATCTCTTTATTGTTTTTTACTGCAAGTTCAGTAGCTTTAGTCAGAGTTATTGCTGATTCTAAATCTAATGCTTTTTCTTCTTGAGTAAGCGAGTTTGGATCTGCTTTGGGTTCAGCAAAGGCAACAGTCGTGAGACTCAAAAGTATAATTAGTAGAAAACTTAATCTACGAAACAATTTTGATAATTTTAAAGTAATTATATTCAATTAAAAACCCTTTACCAGTACACTCAAACCTGCATATTAAATGCATTACAGTACATATTCAGGATTTATATAATTAAACGAATTGAATCGGTAAACAACTTGGGTTTATTATCGATTTGAAAATAGAAAGACAATAAGTGTGGTTTTTCAACCGTAGTTATATTTATTTTTATAAAAGGATGAGTCGCTACAACAAGATTCTGCGATTGAATATTTTCAAAATGATTAGAACCGGAATTAAGACCAGTATTTAATAGTAAAGTATCATGGCAATCATGTTGAGAAGAGAGTTCGAGGCTTTTAGTATCTTTTGTGAATTCCGCTTGATGACATTCACCTGAGTAGATATTTTCTACGGCAGTATGTCCATCTGAGCCAACACATAAGAAAGAAGCATTTGCTGAATTAAACCAAGTTATTGCAAAAACAAACAAAACTAAGGTTTGTAAAAGTTTTTTAAATTTGATTTTTTTTCGAGCCAAACTGTTACTTTTCCTCTACAACTACTATAAACACTTTAACATTGAACGAAAGGTTAGCATTGCATCTAGCATTTTATCTTAAAAGATTCTCTTAATCAGGTTTTAACATGAACTTGTCAATATATGGTTATGGCTGATACTTTAAGCGTAGACAGCGGTAATAATTTTGATATTAGGGATTTTAGACCTAATAACTCTAAAACTCGTGAAGTTCAAGAAGAGGATTCGACTTCAACAAAAGATAGAAGTGATGTTGCCACTCTTGCTCCTGGACAAGCTGGAACTAATAATAAATATGGACTTGATACAAGTTTACCAGGAACAGTTACAAATAATTCTAGACAACAAAATGGTTTTGCAGGATCTTTAGGCACTTCATCAGCAGATAGCTTCGCTAACTGGGGTGCTGTCGGTGCTCAAAGAAAAGAAATGCTTCTTGCTGATGCAAGTCCAATGAATCCTGCAAAACTTGCAGAACCTAATCCAGCAGAGGCAGTAAAAGCTAATCCTCAAGCATATTTAAACGTTAACAATGCAAGTGTTAGAGATAAATTAGAAGTTACAGGCTTAATGGATTCTAAAACATTTAACCAAATTGATAATAAAGATACTGCTTTTGTTTTGAATGGCAATGTCTTAGCATACCGAAATATTAATTCAGAAACAAAAGAAGTTACTGAAGGACAAGTTGATCTTAGTAAGTATAATGGACAAACAAATTTTGGTGCTAAAGGTTGGGACAAAATTTCAGAAGAAAATAAAAAGTCTTTAGATCAGGCTTATCAAACTAAACAAGAGGCACTCAAGGCTTTTGGTGGAGATAACGATAAATTTAAAGCAAGTCAGGAAATAGATTCTTTACTAGCTAGATCCGATATCAATGCAGAAGAGCGTAATAGTTTAAACAATCTAAAAACAGCTTTAGCTAAGGAAGGATCGGATACTGCAAAAACAAAAGAAGAAATTCAAGCATTGAAGGAGAATAATCCAACTCTTTATAAAGCAATGGTTCAAGAACGCAAGGATGCTCTTTTAGATCTTCAAACTAAACAAGGTCTAAGTGCTTTTAACCTTGGTGAAGTTCCAACTGAATCAAAAAAGTTAGCAGAATTTGAGCAGAATTTGGATAAACAAATTGATGATAGAACAGCTAAAGATCATGAATTATCAATAGAAGAAAAAGCACGATTTGACAAACAGGATAAAGAATTAGCAGGTCTAGTTGCCAAAGATATATTTCAATATGGTAAAAGCAGCGAAATGGACAATGCCTTAGACGCGCATAGACAATATGATGAAGCCAAAAATAAAAATCAAGGCTCAGAATATCTTTTAGAATTACAGGGCTCATTAAAACAGAAATTCGATAGTCTATCACCACCAGAAGTTGCTCCTCAGCAGCAGCCCCCGCTAGATGAACGCCCACCTTCATCTCCAGATCCACATGCTGGTCATAATCATGGTCCAGGAGGACATAGTCATTAATAGAAACTCTGGTAATTAAAACTAGCTCTACATTTCGTATTCTATTTTTTTGCTAAGCAGCATAGATTTATAATATAATCTTTGAATCAACCTTGTAGCTATACTATAGGGTTGTTAAAATTTGGAGATATAATGACTAAAATAAAATTCTTGATAATGCTTCTAATAGTTTTTCTGATCAGTTCAGGAGAAATAAATGCACATCCTGGTCACGTACATCCAGATACATACTTGCAACAAGTTAAAGAACAAAAAGGTTCTACATACAGAGTAACAATTAATGGCGAGGATGCCGGTAATTTTGCAATTAGATCAGTAATAGTAACTTCTCTAGGAGCGAAATTAAAAATCAAACAATTTTCAGGAAAAGACTCAGAAGAATTTAAAACTGTTTCAGGAATTGTTACAGACGATAAAATCCTAAATTATGCTTTTACTTCTGGAGCCAATAAATATATAGTCATTGTCGATTTTCAAAATCTTGAAGAGGGAGATAACTCTGGTATGAGGATTATTTACAGTACAGATAGCAATAGTAGAGAGCTTTTCAATGAAGAGATCGTTGTCAGCAAGTTAGCTGATTAATTTTAATAGTTGTAATATATTTGTATAAAAAGAATTGTCTATTATTCATAATCCTCTTTTCGACTTTTTTCTTTAGTCTAAAAGTGAATGCATGTTCTTTTTGCTCATATACTTTAGGTGGGTTAGATGCAGGATCTCCTGTAATAACAATGAGCGCAGAAACCTTATCACGTAATAGATTAGCTTTAGGTTATACCTTACAGTATTTAGATGTTGATCAATTCAATAAGGCGAACTATGCTGCTTTAAATCGAAAAGGCATACATGGTCATAGTTACGACTCTCAATTACTTAATACCGTAAATGTAGTTTATGGAATGAATGATGATTTAAATATAATTGTCAGTTACCCTTACAACGCTAAATACAATCTTAATTACACTTATGATGGGCAGACTTATCCACAACAAGATTCAATTGGTTTTGGTGATTTATCCTTAATAGCAAAATATCGTTTTCTCAATTTACCGGATAAACAACTTTCTGTTGCAGCACTTGCTGGGATACGCATGCCTACTGGACAAACTAATGAACGCGATAATAGTGGTTTAAGATTAGCTCCCGATGAACAGCCTGGATCTGGTTCATGGGATCCAATAATGGGCTTACTTGTCACTAAGCACATCAAAAAGATTTCCCTGGATGCAAATGCCATATATAAGCTTTCTACTCCAGGAACTAATGAAATTATTATTGGTGATGCAGTGAATTATAATTTTGCAGTATCTGGGATTATTGGTTCTCGTGAAATTTTAGAACAGAAATTTTCTCTCGGTTGGAGCTTAGAAATGAATGGTATATGGAGAGAAAGGTTAGAGTATCAAGGAATCAAAGACGATGCTCATGGAGGCAATACCATACTGCTTACACCAGGACTAAGATTGGCTGTTAATGACAGTTTGATTACTAGTCTTGGAGTAGGTATTCCAGTAATAGAAAGTCTTAATGGCGATAAAAAACAACCAGATACAAATGTTTTGCTTTTCTTTTCTATGAATTATGTGTTTTAAAAGTAATTTGATAAAAGATTGTAAAGCAGTTGAATTCTTATTAGAGAATCAATTCCTAGGGTAGCTAGTTCCCAGAATTGGCTTACATTTTCAAGCAAAACTGGATGCAGCTAGTACAATTCTTGCACAGACAACCCATCAACCTTGATTAGAAGTTTTACCAAGTTGGTATTACTAAAGGAATGAAAATAAACAATAATTGAATATACAACAGGGATATTTTCAAAAAAGAAATAGAAGAATGTTTAGAGAGATTAACAAATTTCGTTTCAATATTGCTAGATATTAATAAGCAAGTAAATACTTCTGAGCAAATCATCCAATAATAATCTCTACATTTTTAGTAAGCATGTGAAATTACTCTATCTGCAACTTCCTTCATTTGAAGATTATTTAAGCAAATAAAGGCTGTTGCACCAATAGGGTCATTATCATACATGCTGTTATTGAAGTTTTCCATACAATCAACTACTGTCATTGCCATCATTTTATATCTTGTTGTATCTCCACTCATTAATGCTGGCATACGTTCTTTGCCTAAATATACTCCTAAGACATCAGCCATAGTAGCTAATTTATTTTCAAGGGTGGCATTCTTCCATTCAATCATTTTGGCTTGATGTAGATTGCCTCCTTCGTACCAAGCTTTGGTGGACTGTGAAGCTGGAAAAGAGTTAGAACTATATGAACTCGAAGAACTGTCAGATTGATTAGAAATAGTGGTTATTAATGGTATTGAAGCAAGAAGTAAGACGACACTAGCGCCAATAACAAAATTAGATGATTGATAAAATGATTTCTCTTTAATTGGTATATTGTTTCTCTTTAATATATCAATTAAGTTTTGAACATATAATTTACCAAGAAAGTACAAAGAAATTTCCTCATTATGTGATTTGATTACATAAAGATTGTCTAGTAATGATCTTTTTATAGTAAAACTATTTATCGAAGTGTATAACAACTCTTTAATAGCACTAGGATCTTCAAACCTCGGTGAGCTAAATGTAGGAATTATTAGAATACCAGTATCAAAAGCAATCAAATAATCCTGTCCCTCTGATCCTAAATATTGAGTTATAAAAACTAACTCTCCTAAAGATAAATTTGATTTGGTGATTTTATCAAATATTTCTTCAGAGAAAGTTAGTTTTTGTATTTCAAATGATTTCAGTATTTGTTCTTTAAGTTTATTTTTATCCATATTAATCTCCAATTCTTATTCAGACTTTCCCCATAGCGTTGCTCTAGTTACTGGGCTGTAATGTTCAACCAGATTGACTTTCCAGCCTTTTGATTGGCTTTGCTCAAGTCGGTATCTATAGTAGATTTTTACTTTCTCATGAATTTCTTTACAGGTAACTGTATAGTAGGATTCTCTCTGTCCTATTTCACCTTCAGAAACTTCTGGGCATAATTGTCCTTTAGAAAGTATCAACTCTCTAAAATTGCTAAATGGTTCTTTATCTGCAAATACTGGTAACGAAAATAGCATTAGAAATACTAATAAATATTGTTTGAATGTCTTCATAAACTCTCCTTTCTGAATTAACTGTCACCATGGGCTCCTTACACTTTGTCGTGTAGTTTCTTCCATTTTTATAGACCAATCATTAGTTGCAGTTTTCGATATTTGATATCTGTAATAATTGCCATTACGAACACACATTTTCATATGTTCATCACAGCAGTCAATTTGGCAATTGGCTTCTTTTTCTCTAATAACTCCTGTAGATAGAAGTGGACAAGCATATCCACGTGATTTTAGTAGATCTCTAAACCCCGTGAACGACTCTTCTTTGGCGTTTGAAGGTAACTGAATCAAACAGCAAAGCAATAGCAGTACTTTAAAGTACATAATTACTCCTTTTTATTTTTGGTTTTCTTAAAAAGCTGCTTAAAAAAGCAGCTGGAGTTTAGTAAGCCGTCTCAAAGAGCAGCCATGGCATCTTTAGCCCCGAAGGGCTTGGACATAATGCCATCCTCCAGCCGAATAAAAATTCTTACTGTTGGATGACACCTGTATTTTGGTCCAGGAGTCCAAACCACTTTGAGAGAGGTTACTAAGCCTCAAAGCAATACTAAGTTAATATTGCTTCGCCATATATTCTAACTAAGTTTTGAGATGTTTGCCTAAAAACCCTTATAATTAATTACAAGGTGCTTAGAGTTGGCTCATTGATTGCTTTACAAGTTCTATATTTTGGTGGACTACTTGCTAGTGCTAATCAATGTCGAGAGTATGGCAATACTATCAATTGTGGTAATAAAGAAATTTATCGAAAAGTTGGTAATAGGATTTTTGGACCGAATGGATCTCAATATCTAATTCAAGGCAACCGTATTTCTAAGCTTGGTACTAAAACAACCTATCTGAAAATTGATAATAAGATCTTTCGTAATGATGGAACTTCTTATACAAGACAAGGAAGTTATATACGTAGTAATAAAGGTGAGCAGTATGTGAAGCAAGGAAGTCAGGTCTCAAGTATTAGTAAGCAAGATCCTATTGTTGATTTCTTTTTGAATCATTGAAACTATCTTTCAGTAATTTATTTTTACCTTGTATTGAAGAAAGGAAAACAAAAAAGGCAAAAAATCTCTCTTCTGTAGAAAATCAATAAAATTTCTGGCGTGAAAAATCAAAAAAAAGCCAAAAAAAGATTATTTTAAAGACATTGATAAATATAGGCTTTTTACCCTATCAGTAATTTATTTTTACCCAGAGTTGTTAAAAGTAGTGACAGAATTAGAAAAAATATTAGTTATTTTAGGAATATACCAACTGATTATGAATGCAAAGAAACTGAAAAAATTTGAAGATAAAAATTTTTGGCAAAAATACAATAAAGCAATTCTAGCTAACTTCAATGGTCGCTTTAACCCAGATATAGATTTTCATACAACTACAGACATACAGATTCAAGATCTTGCTGGTATAGAAAATGCCTCTAAGTTGAATAAAAAAAATTATAAATTAGAGCAAATGATGGAATCTACAAAAGATTTTTATTTAAAATTTTTCAAAGAAAAAACAATAGAAGATTTATATTCATCAAATAGTAGAAAAGCACAAATAAAATATTCTAATACCAAGGCTATTGTTGAATCTCTGTTTAAATTAACGAATCAAATTATCAATCATGATAAAGATTTAGTCGAAAATCTTGAGCTAATTTTAGAACAAATCGATACTTTAGAAAAAAATATATTAGAGTTACAAAGAAAATTTTCCGAAAATCAATATGATAGGAAACATATAAGAGAATTCAGCTCAAGTCTAAGTGAGCTTAAATTATTTTCAAACAACCAATTATTGAAAAGAAACCAATTTTTTTTGCTAAAAGGCAAAGGAGGAACTGGTAAAACACACTGTTTCTTATCAGTTTTTTGTAAATTAATCAATGAAAATTTGCCTAGTATATTTATTACTGGCAATGAATTTGATTTATCATCAACTATAAAGAATTTAAACAAAAATTTAAAAGAACATCAATATAGATCCTTAGAAACTTTACTTAAAGATTTTGAAAATGCTATTCCTGAGAATAAAATTAGTTGTATATTTATTGACGCAGTCAATGAAGAGTTTGTAGCTGGTGTATGGAATAAACATTTAGTCAATTTTATTAATTTACTTAAACAATTCCCTAAAATCAAACTATTAATTAGTCTTAGGGATGGGTATGAAGCACAAATTACAAATAAATTAAAAGATCAATTTAAACAAATTGATCATAATGGATTTCTATTAGAGACAGAGAATGTAGTTAGATATTTTTTTGATATTTATAAAATACCTTTACCAGAAGTTCCTCTTATGGGTACGGAGTTTTCTAATCCCTTATATTTGAAACTTTATTGTGAAACCTATTTCACAAGAGAACAAACAACAGGTTCGCTTACCTTTACTTGGTTATTAGAACAATATATAAAAGTTCATGTATGGAATTCTATCTATAAAAAATATTTCAATGGGATTAAGAATCTCTCTGGAAGTAAAATACTTTGGAATACTATTACGAAGGAAATTGCTGAAAAAATGATTGAAACAAAAAGTAGGTTTGTATCAATAAATTTTTACAATAAAATATTTAAAAGTCTTGATTTGCCTAACTCTCTAACCTCGGAGGCTCTATTAATAGATTTAATAAATTTCAATATCCTTTCTTTACAGTTTCGTATAAGCAATACAGGCAAAAAAATTCGTTATATTACTTTTGCATACGATAATTTAACCAACCATTTACTGGCTAGATATATATTTACTAAGTACAATAAAAAATCAAAATCAAGTAGGCGAAAAAAAGCACAATTAAAGATTTTCGGTATCCAAATTGAAAAAAGTATTGGAACATTCGGTCTTTCACTTGCAGAAGCTATAGCAGTCAAATTGGGTGATAGCCGTGATAAGAAAGAAATTTTTGATTATTGTAAATCAACAGATCAAATTTTATTATGCCAAGCCTTTTTAAATAGCTTGCCACTGAGAGAAAATAATGAAAAATCATTTGACCAGATTAAAAAAAGTCCCAAAAGGCTTCATAGATTTATAATCAAGCTTTTAAAATTGGATTATTACGATATCAAAGAAAGCTTAGCTAAAAATCTTTTTTATATTTTACTCAAATATAATCATCCATTAAGTTTTCAAAAATTTTTAAATAATTTTCTACTTGCTAGAAAAATGTATAAAAGAGATTTCTTTTTACAATATCTATTTAAAAGTTCTTACAATCAGAATTTATTTAATGGATTATTCAATTGGACAATTAAGTCTATTCCAGGAAGGCAAGATGATGGTAAAGAGCTTCAGCCCATTGTTGATTTACTTGTATGGATCCAATCTTCACCACAAAGATATTTAAGAGATAAGGCTTCTAAGTTATTAACTTTAATATTCTCCAAGTATCCATATTTTGCGGAATATTGTTTTGATACTTACAATAACATTGATGATCTTTATATTCTTGAGAGACTATATGCTTCTTATTACTCAGCATACTTATTATCAACAAAAAAAATGGATTTTTATGCCTTACATAACAAGATCCTTGAATTTATTAGGAATCAAGGCTTCCCCGTCCATCTACAAACTACTATTTCAATAATCTCATTATTTAAAGAATCATCAATAGATCCTCAATTTATAAACAAATTAATCCAGGATAAATTTTTTACTACCTCAAAAATAGATTTGCAATTTGATAAAAATTTTATTAATCAATTCATTGAAAAAGAAACTAAAAATAATTCAGAATTTGGATCAATAGTAACATCCTTAAGTGATTTCTCTGGTGACTTTTATATCTATGAATTAAGATCTCATCTCGCTGATTGGAAAAATATAAAAAATACATCCCATAAGAAACTAACAAACGAAATTAATGAATTTATACAAGATTTGAATTTTAATCAAAAAGAATTTCTTGAAAAACACATAGACAATGATCTATATTCAACTATAAAAAAGTTTAATAAATTGGAATCAAATCCGCTTCAGAATTGGTCTGAAGATCTTCTTGTAAAGATAAAGAATGAAAGTCCAGATTTATTCAATATGTGGCAAAGTCACATTAAACGAACAAAAGAAGATACTGAAGGATTAGAGCAATTTAAAATTTTCTTTGGAAGCTTATCAATTCATAAACAAAATACATTAACTAAAATTAGCAACAAAATTAATGCATATAAAAAAGCCGAAACCGTTATTTCAACTGAAAATGCAAAATATTGGATGCTACATAAGATTATTAAAATGGGCTGGAATGATAATTTACACAGTGATTATGAATCTAATTGTTCATATACAGGAAGAGGAAATCATAAAGAAGAAAGAATTGGCAAGAAATATCAATGGATTGCATTAAATAGTCTTATCTTTGAAATTGGGCGACGATATATTTTAAAAGAAAGATATGGAGAAAATTTTAGGTCTTATGATCATCACTCTTTATTTGAAACTTGGGAAATTAGAGGATTCAAGGATATTGATCTAACATTTAACTTTGTACATGAATCTACTTACTGTGAAGCCAAAATAGAACATTGGAAAGAACAAATTAACAAACCAATGCCCTTAGTCTCTAATAATGAATGGCTTAAATCAAAAGAATTACCAGAATTGAAGGATTTTGTTTTAATCAGGGAAAGTCAAGACCAAGAATGGATATCGCTTTCTGGATATTTCCCAATTGTAGAAAGCAATGTCAATATATTTAGTGATGATCAAATAAGAGTCAAAGATTTTATGTATTTGACCCATTCTTGCATTATAGATAGATTAGATTTAGAACAATTTATTGAACTAAGTAGAGAACGTCATTTTTGGAATAAATGGTTTCCTGATAAAGTAGAATTATCCAGTAGCTTAGATTTAGGAGAGTATTACTATTCGAAATTCAGTCAATCAAAGCATAAAGGTTTTAATTACCCTGATATAGATACTATTAAAGATGAAAAAATTCCAAGCAGCTTTATTTTTACTACTACAGAAATTTCACAAGATTATAATTCATTAGACTGTTCTTTTGATAAATCAATAAATATCCAATTACCAAGCCCTTGGCTTATTGAACAATTGTCTTTAGAACATAAGTTTTTTGATTCTCGTTTCTATAATTCACAGAATAAATTAGTGACATTTGATCCATTAATTTGGAAGTTTTCTGATTATACTGGTCTTTTAATTGACAGGAATGAGTTGGTGAAACTGTTAGATAAAATGGATAAAACTCTAATTTGGATAATTACTGCTGAGAAAAGATTGAAAAACTTAGCACGTATTGATGGAGATTTTCATGGATGCAACCAAATCAGTATATTGGGATGGTTAGATGATCATTTTAATTTTAATCAAGAAGTAAAATTTGATTACCTTCAGCCACGCATAGAAAAGCGTCCTCGAATAAAAGGATTGAAGAGTGAAAGCAAAAAATCCTCAAGTTTTAAATTTATTATTAGGAGCAGGGTTTTCAAAGTCACTTAGCAATTATCCCGCTGGATCAGAAATTTCTAATAAAATTTATGATTATTTACTTACAGAAAGAATAGAAAATAAAGTAGCTTTCTCACTACTTGATCAAGTTAGAGAAAGTACTATTGAATATTCTACAAAGGATTGTGAGATTTTTAAGAATCCAGAATTTAACTATCAGAATTTTTTATTTAAACCACTATCTTTCATTGAATCAGAGCTTGAAAAACATGATTATAATGAGAAAGAAAAAAAAGACTTTTTGGATTTTCATTGTAATCAAATAAAAAAGACTTTTAATTATGAAAACATTTCTAGTGAATTAATAAATTTTCTTTATACTTCTTATCGCTGTAAAAATAAATTTAAAGAATTAAATGAAATTAGTGTCTTATCCAAAAAAATATTTAAATATATTTTCTCATTACTTTTTAACGAACTTGGATCTACAAAAGAAGTTAATGATAGAAAAAAGAATAGACAATTAAGATTTCAAATGATGATTAAAGATCTTCTTGAAAAAGGATACGAGATTAATATTTTTGATTTAAATCATGATTGTTTGTTTGAAAATCTATGCTTGCAAGATAACTACTTGAAAGGATATTACAATGACTTTTTTTCAGAACCATCGCCTGAAACATTTATTCCAGAGAGCTTAAAACATACTAATACCAGAGTATTGAATAGTAATTCAAGAAATTTAATTAACCATTATAAACTTCATGGTTCATTCTCCATCTTTAATTTAAATACAAAAAGTAGTTATATGGCATATAAAATAAAAAATATCAAAAAAGAGGAATTCTATATTAAAGAAATTTATCGAAGTCTTGAACAAACTCATCTTCCTTATGTTCCTTTAAACACAATTTTGTTCAACAGTTTATTTAAGACAAGTGATATTTATTCATCTCCCTATTTGTCTTTTTGTTTTAATCAATTTTCGAAAGTCTTAGATTCTCTTTTGGCGATTGGTTATAGCAAAAATGATATTCATGTTAACAGCACAATATTATGGAACTATAAAGTTCAATTAAAGGAATTCGAATTTGAGAATAAGAATATACTTTTATTAGGTACACCAGAAAATCATAAAAGTCTTCTTAAATGTTTCCAGAATCAAAGTAAAGGCAATTATATAACTGATACCTGTTACTTTGAAATTTTTTTAGCACGATATGTTAGTGACTATTTTAATATCTGAAGAATTTTAGCCGCTTCTTCAACCAACAATAAATAATTTTCAATATTTTCACTAAGTATCTTTGTTTGTCGATGAATATAATTATTTCTATCTTTAATCAAATTCTTAATGGTTTTTATTTTAGTAGCATATTGTGTATGATTTAGAAGATTAGCAGATTTGATGATACTGACTAAAACTACATTTTTTTTGTATAAATTACCAGTTTTTTTCAAAATCTTTTTTTTCCATTTTTCATTTATAGTAATATTCTTCTTGTCTATTGAATCCATAATTTTATAAGTTATTGCTTCAAGCGCAATAACAAGATTCGTTAAACATTCAAATTTATGTCCTTCTTGATTTAATCTATATGCACTCATAAGAAAAATATCTTCTATTTCCAAAGAATTCTTTAAGAGCAAACTGCGAATAATGTTTTTTTCATCATCGGAACGCTCTGGCAGTAAGGTAGACAAACAACCATTGCTACCCAAATTAAAATGAACTACGCCACGAACTTTTGTATTTTCATTACTGACTGTAACTCTTGCAGTAGGTAATGCTCCACGAGTAGTCAACTGTCGAATTGCATATCTCTTTGTAACAAAACGATATACGTCTAAAAATTTATTACAAGAATTCTTTATTACTTCCCAATTATTATCTAAGATTTCATCTTCTTGAATATCTGGTGAAATTGCAATAGAAAGATATACTTTTGTAAATCGAAATGCAGCTTCAGAGTCCGTAGCTATTTCGCAATTTTCACCCCTTCCAAATCTATGATCTTCAGGTTGTCTAATATCTTCAAAAGTAATGACAATTTTAGAAATAGAACCATCATCGTTTAAATAATCAAAATCAAATTTTGTATCAGATGATAGATGTAAGCAACAATCCAATGTAAAAGAAATTGTTGCATAGTCTTTGCCTAATATACTTTTAAGATCTTCATCCACTCATATCGAGGATATCATATACATTATGAGTTTTACTTTTAACGTTATTTCCGTAAAAAGTATAATTAAAAATCTTCGAAATACAATTAATCAATACTAGAAATTAAGATATGGAAAAAATATATTTAATAATACCTAAATCCGAAGTTGAAAATAAATTAAAAGAACGGATCGCAAAAGGGAAAGAACTTATAAACTCATTTACACAAGTTAATAATGAAAAAAATTTCGAAACCTTTGAATCAAAAGTAGCAAATTGGAGAGACTATAATTGTGAATATTTAACTCAAGCTTTTAGTAATGATGATTTATCTTTTGAATCACATGCCAATATAGGAAGTTATTCTCGTTATGATGCACCACTGTATATTAGACAGCAAGAATTACTGGATAGAATGAATGGCTATATTAGTAAACTCGAATCAATTTTAGAACGAGTTGAAATTATCCCTGAACATGAAAATATTAAAACTAATAAGATAGATAGTCATTCTACAATTAGTAAAAATATTTTTGTTGTTCATGGACACGATAGGATTATTCTTAATAAAATAAAATCTTTTTTAGAGTTAATAAATCATCCTCCGATTATTTTGGACGAACAGGTTAATAGTAGTAAAACAATCATAGAGAAAATTGAATCTTACTCGAATGTTGGCTATGCAATTGTCATAATGAGCCCAGATGATTTAGGTATTGCAAAAAAAGATCTCAATCTTATTCCTGAAGATCAACCTGAATCTAGACTTAAAGCGCTGGAGAATAGAGCAAGGCAAAACGTTGTACTAGAATTAGGATTTTTTATGGGCAAATTAGGCCGAGAGAATATAGCAATTCTTTACCCAGAAAAATTAGAAATAATGACAGATATACATGGTGTTTTATATATTCCTATTACAGAAGACAATAGCTGGCAAGTAAAATTAAAATCAGAGATTGACCATGCTTTTAAGAAACTTTAGATTAAATCACCAATCTCTCATAGCCTCTACAACTTCGCTTTCAGTAGTCATAATATAGCTTTGGGTAGTGCTCAAATCTGCATGCCCTAGAGCTATTCTAAGATGGTTTAGCGGCTTGCCACTAGCGGAATAAAGACTGGCGAAGGTTCTTCTCAATCCATGTGGTGTTACATCAACATTTGCAAAACTTGCAAGGCGTTTAATTTTCTTACTTAAAACCTGAGTAGTAAATGGTGTCCCGCTTTTATTCAAAAAGAAATTATTGTATTCATTATCAGGAAATTGTTTTAAACGGACTTTTAGGTAATCTACTAAAACTTCAAACACCTGATTAGGAATACCAACTTTCCTATTTTTATTACCTTTGCCAAGATTGATGTAAATTATCCGAGAGTTCAAATCTACTTCGGTTAGTTTTAAATTGCATAATTCAGCATTGCGCAATCCGCATCCACTTAAAAAGGTAATCAAGGTCTTTGCTGTAATTCGATTATAACTACCATAATTTTGAATTAAATCAATTTGCTTTAATAAGCGTTCCAATCTGTCTTGAGTAAGAGAAGTTTTTCTTGGTGGTAAAAAACGCCTTGGTTTAAGTTTCTTCAAGCTCTCTCTGAAATTTGGTTCTAGCAATTCTTTCTCTATTAGAAACTTTGAAAATGATTGTAATGCACTATAAGTATTGTGCCTAGTACTGAAACTTTCAATGGGTATTAGTCCTAATGCCTTTCTTGCATTTTCAACAGAAATAACTGGCTTAGAGGGTCTTGATCCTAATTTATCTAGAAAGATCTTAAAGCAAGATTGATAAATTTCTACGGTTCTTTTTGATATTGGTTTGCCTGTTAGTTTACCAGTTAAGCACCATTCAAACCATTCAGTAGTAAGTTCTATGATTTGTCCTAGCAGTAGGTCTTTTGAGTGCCTATTGTATCTATTGATTTTCTCTTTTTTAATTCCATGGAAATGCAAGTGTTTCCACTCTAAATAGTCATCATGGCTAATTCTGTAGATGCAGTTTCCACTAATCCATACTTGCTTCATTGGTAAAAATCCAATTTGGCAATACTTACGAATTGTACGAATATGTAAGCCTAAATCTAAAGCTATGTCTTTTGTTGTAAAGTATTCCATTCTTTCCTTTTGTCTTTACAGGAGGAATGGAGGGAACGGTTTTAAATACTTAATAACCTATAGAATTAAGATGAAAATTGATTCTTATATCGAAAACGATCACCTCATAATCGATTGGTCGCGTGTTCAAGTCACGCCGGGAGCACCATTTTCAAAGAAATAAAAACTAGATTTACGGAGAAAGTAATTAAAGTACAAAGCATTCAAACAACTACAGCAAACAAACCTACTCAATCCCAAAGATCTAAAATGATAGATCCCATTTACACAATGTAATCTGAATCAACAGAACTATTCTAAATTTGACTAAGACTTGCACTACAGCAAGAGCAAACTCTGTAAACAAGAGATAGAATAGTCTAATATTTTCTTTAAGTGAAAAATAAAATTGGAAGAAATTCTCTTTGTCCGTGTGGCTCAGGTAAAAAATATAAGAAATGCTGTATAAGCATTCATTCAGGCAATTTTAAAGACTGGATAAAAACATTTAACTCTTGGTCAATGATTGGAAGTTTAGGAAGATTACAAATTGAGCCTTGTAATTTTTCTTATATATCAAAATATCAAGAAGCCATTAGTTTATGTTTTGCGAATGAAAAAAATAACTCTAAGCAAAAAATTAATTTTACTGATGTTGATACTTTTATTAAAAAGACAGATAACTTTTCATCTGAGAGAATTTTAGAATCTACATCTCTTTTTACTCAGAACATGCCTTTTATGGGTTCTAACTATATTGTGTATCCAGATCCAGAGCTAAATGAAAATAGATCATTATTTCGGATATTTTTATCTACATTAGAGATATATAAGAATAAAATACCCGATGAGATACTCATGCCTATTACAGGCTTATTAATTCTTTCAAATACTTTAGCTAGAGCAAAACTTAACCATTCTAAAAACATGAAGCATACTTGCTCGGAGTTAACCGACCTTGATCCCCAAACATATGGGGCTACTATTTTCTCAGAAGAAAAAATAAATGATATGTTGGAATTTTTCAATTTAGAAGAAAGCTCACTCAAACACTTTGTCATCGATTATACAGATTATCGTTTAAGAAAGAGCTGGAGCCCCAATTACATACTATATTTTAAGCCAATTGTTAAATATAATGACTTATATATTATTGCTTACCCAACTGCCTTTCTATCAGCGATAAGGCACTTTTTATTTTTGAAATTCAAAGAATTAGGTCTCTTAAAAGATTTAATTTCAAAATTTAGAACCTTATCAATTCAGAGGATAGATAATTTATTACGACAAATCGACTTTGAGAAAGTAGAGCTTGGAGGAGCTTTAGACTTTGGTAAAGATCCTGCTTTTGAGGAAAAAATTTATAAGTTTGATACTGATAAAATTTGTATATTACAAGTGTATGTTGATGAATGCTCTGATTATGATGAGAATTCAGTTTATAAAACCTTGCAAGGAAGTCACTGGCTATCAATAATGAAAGAGAGAAGAGATAAGCTAAGTGAGGGGCTTTCAACTTTTTTCCCACGACACAAAGTAATGTCCTTAAAAGTTTTTACCGGGGTTGGCCGTGGCAATCCAAATTTCTCTTTTGATAATGAAGCGAACGAGCATTTAAGAAATCTTGTTACTCGATATGAAGATTTAGATTTTTATTTAATGAGAGATAGCTTGGATAACTTAGATCTATGGAACTTATTAGAATGTAGAGATATTTTTGAGCAAGAAAATATTCTGTATTGCGAATCTTTTCTTGACCTTTCAATAGTTTTCGAATCACATAACGAATCTTTATACATGAGTGATGATTCACCTAAAGTAATTCTCCCAGTTAAACCAAATCTTTGCAAAGCGTATATAGAGGAAATAATTACAAGTAAAGACTTTCAGTATGCTCCTTACACAAGAAATCAATTTGCTTTAATAGAGAAACTATCAAAAAACGTTGATGGTTTATATGTAATGTCTGATAATGTTGGTCACTACGATTATTCTAAGTTATGCTTGAAAAATTTTTCTACTCCCATTTGGCTCAATATCAATTCCAAATTTGATTTTGAAATTGATGCAATCATACGCTGCATAAGATTTTGGTTTAATGAAATGCATTCAAAGATCAATGAAGCTTTAGAAAAGTCTAAATATAAATCAACTATTCAAATTGAGATATATAGCCCCCCAGAGACTAATGGCGAATCTAGCTATATTAGAATCGAGAATGAAAAGGTAATTATTGAGAATACTGAAAGAATCTTTTTAGATGGCGATAAGATTTTTATATTTAATTTAATTAATTGTATAAAAAGTTTATTTAGTAATCTTTCACTGGAGCTTGATATTTCAGATTCTGACTTAGAAAAACATTTTCTAAATCCAAATAAAAAAATTTTCCAGTCATTTACTTGCATCTTAGATGCAGATTTATCACACTTAAAACCTTTTAAAAAAGCTCTATTGAAACAATATAATTATGAAAAATCGGTTGGAGATCTTGTACCACGTATAAAAAAATTTACAAATGAACTAAACTATGATTCTAAAATACCATCAGAGAAAAACCATATTGTCGTACAAACTGCTCAAAGCCTTTTTCTTGAAAGGATTGACAGTATTATTGCAAATATCAATAAAGAAATTTTATTATGCAAGTTAATCGAGAATAATGAGTATATTGTAGGTG
The DNA here is from genome assembly GCA_964420165.1 of uncultured Gammaproteobacteria bacterium. Lineage (GTDB taxonomy): Bacteria > Cyanobacteriota > Vampirovibrionia > LMEP-6097 > LMEP-6097 > CAYQSL01. The sequence goes on from CAYQSL010000001.1 coordinate 20,968, forward strand.
ATAGGAATTTAGAAAATAGAACTTCTTTATCATCAGCATTAATTTCAAACGGCATCAATGAAAGAGCTATAGAATTAAATAGAAAAGAAAAATCTTTATGGTCCGAGAATGGTCTAACAATACGATTCTTAATTGAATACATTATGGGAAGCAAGTTGAAGGGTACTGCTCCTGAAATATCTGATTATGACTATAACGAACTACAGGGAAATGCCCTCAGCTATATAAACTATGGATTTATAGGTGATTATATTAGAAATAAAAATATTTTTGAAAATGAGTTTGAATTTCTTCCATCTGGAAGATTAGAAATAAAAAATTGGGAAAGATTAAGACTTACACAATTAGGTGAAATGAAGGCACTAGAAAGAATAGAGGGATATATTGATACTACTTCCACTGCAAACGAAAACCTATCTATTGAAGATATACTCGAAAAAGAAGAAGTTAGTCTCTTCTTAAGTGGATTTAAATTAGAGTTCGGGATTGATTTTGAAATATACACAAGGATATCTGCCGAAATTATTATGCAGGGTATTGATGAAATCAAAAATTACATAAAAATTCCTAGAACCATAGCTTTAAAAAGTATAAGTACCAAATTGCAAATTGCCGAAGAGGAAGTGAACACCTTTTTTGAGAACTTTTCATTAATAGAAAGAAACAATTGGTCTGGTGATCTTCCAATTGATTGTGATCAGAATGATATATTGCCTTGGATATTTAAAAGAAGACTGTCTTTTAATAAAAAGCCATTCCTACTCTTTGAAAATCAAAATGAAACATTTATTTTATATGGCTTCAGGCAAGTATTAACATCATTAAAAAGATTTTCGAATGATTTAATTCAAGCTAATTTAAATGATGAGCATTACCCTAATTTAAAGGAATTTTTTGGTAAAGTGAAAAACAAGAGAGGGCGAAAGTTTGAAGATGAAGTTGTAACTCATTTAAAGAACCATTCATCAGAAGAATGGTTGATTCACGGACCACGAGAAGATATAGCTCCTGATAAAAAATTAAATGCAGAGAAAAACTATGGAGATGTAGATATCTTTATTTTCAATCGGGAAAGAAAGTATGCTTATATTATAGATTGTAAGAATCTTTTAGATGCCCGCACTCCAAGAGAGATTGACCAAGAATTAAAAAGATTGGTGTATTCTCCTAGGTCTGATATTTTTAAACATCTTGAACGGTTTAAATGGCTTTCTGAAAACTGGGAACAAGTGATTAGTTTGTACGGCTTGGTGGATGGGGAGTGGAAATTGGTCCCTTATATGATGTTTAGGAGTCCAATCCCTACAACTATTATTAAAAAGTCAAATGATCTAAAGTTAGAAACAGTCTCATTTTCTGAAATAAAAAGGTATGGGATTGATGTTATTAATAAAAAAAATTCACCATTTGAGAGGACCATTATTACGCATAGAAAAAATGCTTAACATTGTACCGAGAGTAGGTTTTTCGAAAGCATCCTACAAGATTTGGGTTGTATCTCAACAGTAAGCATTATCGCCCACGCGGATTCGTGGATTTTGTGTCATGTCTCAATAATCGACAAAATAGATTTCCAAAATTTCAATGTAGCAAAATACTTAACGACAAGGTAGCTAAACTTTTCAATTGGTAGAGTAAATAATGCCAAATTCTAAATGTCGAATGTCGAGATATGATCCGAAACTTTCTGTAAGTCTTTTAGGTATTGGGATTTGGAGATTGGCATATAAAATTTTCTATAAATGGCAGGACATATATTCTCCTTAGACCACTTTCTAAATAATCAATTTTATGTTGATACTCACGAGATGAACCTCCAAGATCAATATTAACTGGTATCAAAGGATCGGACCTAACTAAAATTTTCCCATTTTTACCATTAATAAGCATTAGCTCGCCATTGCAGAGCATTTGATGTTCGAATGTTAATTGATCTAATTGAATTCCTGGATGTTGTGTGTTGCTATTAAGATTTATAAACTCTTCTAAGTCAAAATTTATTTTTTTAGAACCATAATCAAAATATAGGTTCATTTGGAGTTTACTATTAATTTCAACCAGTCCCAGTTTGATTATCTCTGCGTTTCCATCTTGAGAAGTTATATATGATAATTCTTTAATGAGGAAGTGTGAAAGTGAGTTTAATTGTTTTTCTCTTCTAACGAAAATGCTAAAGTAGGGGACCTTCTTAATTAAATCTGTAGCAAATGCTTTTGGATCATTTTTTAAATCATCTACTTTAATTAATTCTTGGATAAGTTCTATTGAATTCTTACTCTTTCGGTAAGTTTCTTTAGACATAATTCCTAGTTCATTTTCAATTGCCATTACAGCAAGCTTTTTGATCACCGGTTCAGATTCTGCCAGTCTATCCAGATCATCTTGTAAATCAGGGTTGACTAGTTGTTTAGGGTCATGGGCGTGTGCAACTGCACATCGACAATCGGCATATAGATATTCACCAATATCTGTACTATTAGTTTTGATTTTATTGATTATTGTGAGTAATTCATTCTCTTGAATTTTTACTAAATTGTTATTTATCCATTGAGTTTGATCCTTACCTTTGCTTTTAATGATATTGATAATCTTGTAATATCCCAGAAATCGATAAGGGACAGAATTTAATCCCAATGCTTCCCTATATAATGCAAGAGCAAGACGTCCCTGATCAGTAGTAGCTTCAGCAATATAATCAATTTCAAAACAAGAGTTTCTAGACCGAGTCCCCGAAAAGCCACCCACTAATGGTGCAAATGGTGATCCACCCAGATGCATAACTTCTATAATTTTTGAATCTTCAACCCATGCTAATGCTGACAAAAACTCTCTGCATACTTTTATTGCATCTTTTTGGATAAGTTTATTCTTTGTGCAATTAAACATCAATGAAGGGTAGCAATCATTGATGTGAGGATGTAGTTCAAATTCATATCCTTTAAAGCTAACTACATATTTTTCTGTTGTCCAAAAAATACTTGTATCTAATCCGATGCGAATCCAGTAATCACTCATATTGGCAGCTCATTCAACTCTCGTTTAATAGCTCTCCACTGCGGCAAGAATTTATCCATATATGCAATAAATCTCTTGTCGTGAAGCCTGGTTATCAAATGCACCATTTCATGGACAACAACGTACTCAATGCAATGTCTAGGCTTTTTGACCAGTTCAAGATTAAACGAAATTCTCTTAGTTTTATGATTGCACGACCCCCACTTGGTTTTCATTTTTCTAACGCCAAAGTCTTTAACTTTGATTTTGATTTGTTTTTCCCACTTAGCTATATATTGCTCGATTAATACTTTTAACTGAGTTCTGTACCAGTTCTCGAGAATCTCCTTCTTCTGAAGTGTATCTGCATTTTTGACATGCAGTTCAATAGCATTGTGTTTTAAGATGACCCCAGGTCTTACATCCTCATCAATTACTTTCAACAAGTAGCGCTTACCCAGATAGTAATGGTTCTCTTTATTGACATACTCCCTAACTGTCTCTCTCTTTTGGTTTTTCATTTTTGCTTGTTGTTTACGTATCCAACTAAGCTTAGATATTGCAAAGACTCTAAGAGTTTGCAAATCCATCCTAAATGGAGCGGCTATCGTAACCTTGCCACGAGGAGGATGAACGCTTAGATGAACATTCTTGATATTTTTTTGTGTAATTTCTACTGTTATATCATCTAAGTTAAACGTCTTCATCTTAATACTCTACTTGCTGTTTAATTATGCTAAAAAGCCTCTCGACCTCATCCGTGTCATTAAGAACCTCAAATAAAGCACTCTTGATACGATTTTCTTTTATCGGATCACCCTTCCAACCATCAGGTTTTACTTCTAGGATTTTCTCGTGAATCTTAAGCGCCAACTGTTCGTGTTGACCTAAATTATTAAAGAGTGCTTTTTGTGCTGGTGTCCGAATGGAGACAGGTGTATCTTCATTAGTTCCAGCTTGTGCTCGTTTAGCAAGCGCTTCTATCCTTCTTAAATACTGTTCATAATCTAGAGCTTTAGATTTTCTTTCTCTAATTATCTCCTCAAGTAATCTGGAAATCTCATCAAAGAATACAGGGTCAATTAAATGCTCTTTAATAATTTTTTGCCTTACGTTATTCTCGATAGTTTCAGCAACAGCTTCCTGATTACCTTTGGTCCCTTGGGGTAAATTATTGATGGTCTCTGCAATACCAGATTTGGCTATCAAATCAAGTAGTGAATTATCTCCAAAGGCGGAGATTTTTCTTGCATCTTCCGCTTGAATATAGTTATCGATAAGATGACGCATATCAGCCTCATAAGTTTTGAGGTCTAAAGTTTCACCACTAGCCAAACGAATTTCTTCTCTAAGTTTAATATAGAAATCAACTTTATTTTTTATTCTTTCAATCTCATGCCCGCTGTAACCTGCTTCTTCTAAGTCTCCGGCGATGTTTGCATAAGCTCTCAGTAAAGCAACTGTAAATTTATAGAGAGTTACTCGCCTAAACTCAGTAGTTTTTAAGTCCTCTTCATTTTCAGAATTACCACAGAAATAACGAATATAGGCTAGAGAATCTTGAGGTGGTGGGACTTCTTGACAGAGATAGTTTATTTCTTCCAGAGCATTTTCTAAGCGCTCTTTAGCTTTCTCGATCCTACTTTGCAATAGAATTTCACATTCTTCTTTTTTATACTGATCATAATCAAGCTCAGAAGTATAGACGGCAACAGCAGTCTCTACTTTATTAAAGAGGTCTTTATAATCAACTATATAACCAAACGGTTTATCATCACCATCTAATCTGTTCACACGACAGATTGCTTGAAACAGACCATGGTCTTGCATTTTTTTATCAATGTATAAGTAAGTACACGAAGGGGCATCAAAACCAGTCAGGAGCTTGTCCACCACAATTAAGAGTTTCATCTTGGCAGGTTCTTTGATAAATTTCTCTTTTGCATCATCTTCATATTGCTCAGTTTTCTTATCGCCTAATAAATCAACATATATTTTGTAAATAAGCTCTTTTTCGGTGTCAGTATTAGCACCAGTGTCCTCGGTAGTAATATGCTTAGTTAATGGATTATAGGAAGTTATAATTGCTGATTTGCTTTTCAGCTCAGTCTTCTGGAATAATTCGAAATATCTACAAGCCTCATAAATACTACCTGCCACTAAAATAGCATTCCCTGTCTCAGAGCCTAATCTAGGCTGTACACTAAAGTCAAAAACTATATCTCGAACCACGCTATTCATGCGAGATGCCGAGCTTAAGACTTTTTGCATGGTCCCCCATTTTTTCTTAAGTTCTGACTTTTGAAAATCATTTAAACCTTTAGTTTTGACTTCAAACCAAGCATCAATCTTATCTGGCGATGAGATTTTCTGATCAATATCTCTTGCTTCATAAACAAGATCAAGTACCACTTCATCTTGAACAGCCTCATTAAACTTATAAGTATGAATATACTTACCAAAAACCTCAAGACTAGTAGCTTTGTCTTGTTTTAATAGTGGAGTCCCAGTAAAACCAATAAAAGTAGAATTTTGCAACATTGCTTTCATTACTCTATGTAATTTACCTGATTGTGTCCGATGGCACTCATCTACAAAAACAAAGACCTCTCCAAAAGCCTGCGTAGGCTCGCTTTTGAGTTCTTCGATAAATTGATCAAAGTTTTCTATATCTCGCTTTTTGAATTTATGGACAAGAGAGCAAAGTAATCTGGGTTTAGCTTGTGATAACTGTTTCATTAGGTCCTTACCACTAGAAGTCCGATAGATTTGTTCTCCAGTATCACTAAACACTCTTTCGATTTGTTTGTCTAATTCATCTCTATCAGTAATAATTGCAATTCTTGCATTGGGGTTATTTTCAAGTATCCACTTAGCGAGCAAAACCATTACTATACTCTTGCCGCTTCCCTGAGTATGCCAAATAATTCCACCTTCGCGCCTGCGAACGTGCTCTTGAGCAGCTTTAATACCAAAATATTGATGATGCCTTGGTAATTTTTTGACTCCAGCATCGAAGAGAACAAAGTCCTTGATAATCTCAAGCAACCGCTTCTTCTCACATATCTTCAGCAGGTATTTATCCAGTTTATATAAGTCATTCTCATGCTCATCTTCTTTCCACTTAAGGAAGAATTTTTCTTGAGTCCCAACAGTCCCATAACGTAAGCCTTCTGTATTGTTACCCGCAAATACAAACTGCACAGTAGAGAAAAAAGTCTGAATAAACTCTGGTCTTTGATTAACTATGCTTTGACGAATCCCTTCACCAATAGAAACCGTACTACGCTTAAGTTCTAAAACCCCTAGAGCAATTCCATTAACATACAAAACTACGTCCGGTCTTTTATCTCTATTACCATGAAAAGTTACTTCTTCGGCAATAGCAAAATCATTCTTCAAAGGCTCATCCCAATTAATCAACCACACTGTTTCCGTATTCTTGCCAGCTTCAAGTTTGATCTTGACTCCGTAACGTAATAGAGAATAGATTCGCTTATTGTTTTCATAAAGACTCTGTCCAAAATTATATTGGAGCTGTTCAAGAGTCCTATTGAATAAGCTTGCTGAGTAACCTTGCTTATTAAAATGCTTAAGCAAAAGATTTTCATCTATATTACTGTTGGCAAGGCGATCTTCCCAGTTCCCCAGGTATTCATAGCCGAGTTTGTCTTGAAACAGTTTGACCACGCGGTTTTGCGTTGTTCGTTCAAGTTCATCAACCCGACTCATACTAAGCGTATCCTCCCAGTAAGCAAGCTATACATCATGCCTTGTTTGATTTGTTGATATTTGGCAAGTTTGGATTCTAGTGCATCTATCTCCGTATCCATATCGCTGAGGACTTGAGCAATGGCTGCTTGTTCTTCTTTATCCAAGGGTAAAAAAACTTTTATTCCAGCAATTTCACCAAGGTTAATTTTTTTAGGAGTTGCCCATTGAAGAGATTTTGCATCAGCCTGTTTTTTGAAATAATCACTATTTGAGTAATGATATATAAAGGCTGAGGATACTGAATCCTTGATTTTTAGCAAAGCCAAACTGACATAAAAACTTGCACGAACGTTCCAATCAACGAGCTTGCACTCACCAATAGAACCAATACGTGTCATGAGAATATCACCTTTTTCTATTTCAAAATTCTTAGTTAGAACTTTATGCTCTTCTTCTGAAATATATTTGGTATTACGAAAATCATTATTGGTTACATTTTCGACACTATAGAATGGCACTCCTGATTCAACATAGGAAGGGGTTTGATGAGTACCATCTCTTATCTCTGCAATTTCCCCTAAATCTTTTCTTCTCCAAGCATCTTTAAATCCCGGCAACCTTTTCTTGCCGCTCAGCAATTCTTGCATTGTGCCTTGCTTGATATTGCGTTTCTTGATGATGAGTTTTTCTAGACTGTTAATGAGCTGGTCAATATCATTCAGAGAATTTGCAATAGCATGTTGCTCTGATATGGGTGGAACAGGCAACCACATATTAGCAATCATTTCCATTCTTACGGAATCAACAGATGATTTGGCAGTCATTTGCATTATTCGATTGTAGAAGTTGTTACTAAAATACAAATAGAAAAAATATCCATTTAAGTTTTTATTAAAATCACTAATCTTATAAACTCTTTGGTGGAAATCGAATTTACCGTTTATATAATGGAACACTTTGCCCGTCCCAACTCCATCCCCAGCTGTTAATACGGCCTCACCATCAAAAGAGTAGCTGTTAATTTTTTCAATAGTTTGAGAACGAACAAAGAAAGGATATAAACCATCATCAATTTTGTCCTGAGTATTTTTAGCTCCTGTAGTAATCAAAGCCAGGTTTTTAATTGGCTTGACTTCCCAATCTTCAGGAATAAGCCCAAGCTCTGTTTCTTTATACTTAGCTTTCTCTTTTACCACCATTAATTATTATTCTCTTTGCCTTTTAATTTTTTAATGCTGGCTTGACCAATTAGTGACTTCATTTGTTCAATTGCAATCTTATTTAGTTTTTTCAATCTCTGTCCTTGAGGCAATTCCATTCTGATAAATTCTGCATTCAAACTCTCCAGGTTAGCTAAGACTAGGAGCTGTTCTATTGATGAATAGTTTCTGATATTACCCTTTAAATTTGGATTTTGATCACGCCACTGTTTTGCAGTCATTCCAAATAAAGCAACATTCAAAATATCTGCTTCATTAGCGTAGGTTAGGCTTTCTTGCTTTTTAGTAATGATTGAAGGAATGATTTTTTCCTTAATTGCATCGGTATGAATCCGATAATTTATTTTTGCTAGTGTGCGATTTAAATTCCAATCAAGAGAAAGGCGTCGATTCTCATCCTCTTTAAGCCTTTGGAATTCTTTTATTAGGTATAACTTAAATTCTGGGCTAAGCCATGACCCAAATTCAAAAGCTATATCTTTATGAGCATAAGTACCTCCATATCTACCAGCACTAGCTATTAGACCTTTTGCCTTAGTTGTTTCTATCCATTTTTTTGCAGATAAGAAAAAACTATTCCTACCAGCCTCATTTTTAATTCCCTCGAATTCGAGGGAATTAAAATCAGGATTATTAATTTGCTCCCAAACTCCTAAAAACAAGACTGTATCTTTGTTTTTAAGCCACTGTTCGATAAGGGCAGACCCTCCATCAAAGTTCTTAACCATGTCTGTTAAAGAAATGTAATCATCTTGTTCCTTTGAAAGAACCGTAACGGCAGTACCTTGAACGTCTATTGTTGATTTTTTGCTTTTAGACATAATATCCTCCTTGAATTTTAAACTCCTCAAACAAATTCAGATACAGGCATACCCCATTTTACTTAAATGAGCCTGAACCTTGCTTTCTAATTCATCGATTTCGCTAGCAATAAGTGGAAGTGTAGTTTCATAACGTTCTGCAAGTTCTTTGATACGTTGTGTTAGCTTCTGACTAATGCGCTGCATTTCGTTAGCTAACCCATCAGCTAAGGTCTTCATCCATTTATCTCCGACTACCAAGGTTTTTATTTCTTCATCCGTAAGTTTCTTATACCTCTCCCAGACTTTAGCTTCTAAATCCTTCTTAGCAAGTTTTAATTCTTGATCAATTTTTACTTTTTGATCCAGGAGCGAAGCATACTGGTTTAAGATCAGGTATTCATCTTGCAAATCAGGATCAGCTTTAATTAATTTGAGTCGTTTTTGTACTAAATCCTTAGTAATTTTACCCTTATCATTTTTTACTTCTTCAAGCAAACCTTCTTCTGAAGAGCCTTGTTCTTCTTCGATTTGGTCGATATTAGAACTTATTGTATTTTGATCGTTCTCTAGTTTAGAGATCAAATCAAATTCTTGTGTAAAGTACCTGGATATTAATAATTCAGGTTTGAGTAATTTACTTTCGATACCTTCAATTCCCTCAACTTCTTTCGATTTGGTTTTACCATCTTTTTTGGTCGACTTCTCGAGACGATAAACTTCTTTACCAACTTGCCAGCCATCAGCAACTATCACATACGCATCATCTTGCATGACTTCAGTCCAATAAGTCATCAAATACTGATAGAAATCATACTTATCAATTAACTTGATGTTGTCAAAGGTCTCTAGCAAGCTCTCACTTAATTCATGAATAAATTGTTTCGGATGAGTTTCACTATTGATGTTTTTACATTTGGAAATATTCTTGCTTTTCCATGCTTCAAATATTGAATTGATTTTGTTACTGTAATTAAGAAATTCTTCATGTGAAAAAATAGTTTGCTTTATTTCAGCCTCGGTTATTCTTAGCTGACTGTAACCTGCTCTATCAGTGTTTTCAAAAAGAACGTTTTTGAGTGAAGGGTATACATCCCAATATCCTTGTAAAGCCCTAATATCGTTATCTGGGATACCACCTTTAAGGTGAGCTTCGATATCTTGTAGATCCTCAATCTCTTGACTGTCTATATATCTAGGAATATTTAGGTTATATTCTTTCTCTTCTATTTCCGTCAAAGGCACTATCCTACTATAGCCAGGGATCTCAATTTGATTATTAAACACATCAACGATCTTGTGTATGTCCTGGTCGCGTAGACGATTTTTATTACCGTCTTTTGTGAAACCTTTGCTTGCATCTATCATGAAGATACTCTTTCGACTTGCCGCATTATCTTTGTCAAGAACAATAATGCAAGCTGGTATGCCAGTCCCATAAAAAAGATTCGCTGGCAGACCTATAATACCTTTGATATATCCTCTACGAATAATATTGGTTCGTATTGTTGCTTCTGAATTACCTCTAAATAGTACTCCATGAGGAAGAATTACAGCACCTTTGCCATTGCTTTTAAGTGAGCGAATAATATGAAGTAAGAATGCATAATCACCATTCTTAGTCGGTGGAATTCCGTAATCTTGAAATCTATTATAAATATCTGTTGCTGGATTTACACCATTACTCCATGACTTAAAACTAAATGGAGGATTAGCTACAACATAGTCAAAAGTATAGAGACTACCATTGTCAGCTAGTTTTTTGGGGCTAGCTAAAGTATTACCCTGAAATATTCCATGGATATCAGAAGCATGCCCATGTAGTACAAGGTTCATCCTTGCAAGAGCGGCTGTAGCTACGTCATTTTCTTGTCCATAGATTGAAATTTTGCCACCAGCTTCATCTGCAACCTTTAATAGTAAAGAACCAGATCCGCAAGTTGGGTCATAGACAGTAGTTGATGAGCTACTGCTTTCAGACGTGATCCCTAAGATCTTAGACATTATCCTACTAACTTCAGCTGGAGTATAAAACTGACCTTTACTCTTGCCACTCTCTGTAGCAAAATGTCTCATCAAGTATTCATAAGCATCCCCGAGAATGTCATCTCCCTCTGCTTTATTCTTACTAAAATCAAGTTCTTTATTCTCGAAAATACAAATCAGATTGGTCAAACGGTCGACTTTATCCTTGTCCTTACCTAACTTTGCATCATCATCAAAATCAGCGACATCAATTGTTCCAGTTAATTTGTTTGCTTCAGCGATGCGCCCGATAATTTTTTTATTTATGTCTTCACCAATGGTGGCTTTACCTTTAAGGGCAACCATGTCCTTAAAACTCGCTCCCTCTGGAACCGTAATATCTGCATAAGGTTTGCCTGCATATTTATCGGAAATATATTTGATAAATAGAAGAGCAAGTACATAGTCCTTATACTGGCTTGCATCCATGCCACCCCTAAGCTCGTCACAGCTTTGCCAAAGGGTTGAGTATAGTTCAGATTTTTTGATTGCCATAATACGAAATGAGTAAATACTTAGCTCTATAGCTTATAGTCGTTATAAGATGATACCTTATAATTACCCCATGCCCTACTACTTAATCCGTGTCGGCGAAGGTTCTAAGTATCTTGCCGAAGCCATAAAAAATAATTTTGTAGCTATTGGCTGGAATTTTACCGGTGATCTTAATAGATATTCAGATTTTGATGATCTCAAACAAAGCATTTTACAAAACACTGATTACAACAGTTCTCCAGCTTTAGCTGGTAATAATGCTGGACAACTTTATCGCTTCGCTCATGAAATGCAAGAGGGCGATTATGTACTTTCACCACTTGGTAAAGGTGAGTACGCTGTCGGTGTAGTTGGTAAATATTTTTATGATACTAATCCTTCAGGCACATGTCCTTATTACAATCGCAGAGAAGTAAAATGGCTCGATAAAACTCTTTGTAAAGATGATATGTCTACGAGTCTTGCTTATGGATTAGGTTCCAGTCTAACTATTTATAGCCTAGATAAATATTCTAAGGAGCTTGATGATTTATTAGCTGGCAGAGTAACAACTCCAGCAGAGCAGCCCGAGGGAATTAGAGATAGAGTTCTCACTAGTTTATTAGAATCAGATGGCAGAGAGTTTGAAGAATTTATCGCTCACTTACTTTCACTCATAGGATTTAAAGCAGAACCAACTCAATACACTAATGATAAGGGTATCGATGTAGTTGGTATTTTAGATGTCGATGGCATCGCAGAAATTACTTTAAGAGTACAAGTTAAACGCTATAAATCTGGCACTATAAGCAACAAAGAAATTCTTGCAATGCGTGGAGCTTTATCTCAAGGTGAACATGCATGTTTTATAACTCTCTCCCAATTCACTAAAGCTGCCGTAGAAGAAGCAGAGACTGCCGGCAAAGTACCAGTTAAGCTTATTGATGGAGAGGATTTAGCAGGATTAGTACTTAAACATTTTGATAATTTGGACGAGAAATATAAATCCAAATTTCAAATTAGAAAGAAAAAAGATTTTAATATAGATGAGCTTTTTGAAGGTGTGGATCCTGAAGCTGAAGCAATTAAAGAAGAGTTGGATATCAAAGCACCATCTAGTAAGGTTATAGAAAAATTTGATTGGGATACTCTCGTTTGTGCCGCTAAAGAAAGTGGGTTTAAATCTGCGTTCCTTTGTGAGCATGCTTGGTGGGCTGTAACCATTAATAAAGAAAAATTAGACCATATTAAATATCTTGCTATATATCAAGTGGCTCCAATTTCTGCAATTACGCACTATGGTGAGGTAGAAAGAATAGAACCTTATGAAGGTGGTCCTAAATACAAGCTATATCTTAAATCTGCACCAATAGAATTAAAACAACCTGTTGAATTAGGAGAGAATTCTAATCTTAAGCCTCAGGGACCTAGATATGTAAAATTAAATGACATAATCAGATCAAAAACTTTAGATGAACTTTGGGCACAAAAAGTTACGATGTTGCTGTAATAGGAATAAATCCAATTCTAGCAGAATGCCAACACTCATAAGTCAAATAAAAATCAAATAAGAAAAGCCAGGCTTTAAGCCCTTTTTTGATATTTTAAAGTTTTCAAAGAACTTTCCGATCAAATAAAAAAATTTGTTGATCACCCTACACATAAACTTACTAGTTTCTAATTACCAAGAATCCAGTATAATACAGGAATAAGGCATTAATGTTTTTTGGGAGTTCTAAATCCCTAAGACTCAATGGTTATAAAGGTTTGCGAGAAGGGCAGATCCACTCATAAATCGATTGGTCGCGTGTTCAAGTCACGCCTGGAGCACCATTTTTAAAGATCAATACTCGACTTAAAAAGCTCACCACTTACACCCCGCATCACTTCCTCTCCCTTGCCGAAACTAAATTCAAACCAGATTCTTTATGCTCCACTAAAGTTTCAAACTTCTTAAGATCTTCAGCACTCTCAGCAGCAGTGAGAAAATATAAATTACTTCTCATATTAAAATCTCCAAGAATTGCTCCAAGATCTTTTTTATTTTCCTTTCTACAAACAGCATCCAGTACAATTATCGAATCTCCTTCAATTTGCGAATTTAGACCCTGAGTCATTTTATTAAGAGTTCTGCGTAAGTATTTCCTGAAGAAGGAAGACTTAGTATCCTCAATTTTCTTAGCCTTCGGATCAGCTTCTTTATTGAAATTACTGTTTATAAGAGTGTTGTAATCAGCATAAATTGCGGCGGCAGTAACCTCACCATTTTCAGTAATTAACCTAACTTTAAAACCATCCATACAAGCTAGTTGCGAAGCTAGTCCTGCATGATAACTATCAGTAACAGCAAATGAATTTGCCAGATTCTCTTCTTTAAAATCCTTCAATAATTGTTTTGAGAATTTCGCCAGACCACCTATACGACGAATGGATTCATTCTTCTCAGATTGAAGCAAAGAGACAAGAGAAGATTGAGCATTTGGATTGTTTGCTGTAATCAAAGAATGCAAATCTAAATCTAAAACTCTTTTAGGTATATGGGTTGTAGCCGGGGTTACAGTATTAGCTCTAGTTTCTGGAACCGGCTCAGGATTTTTATTCAACCTGAAAGCTGAATCAAGAAACCAACTTAAACTAGAATTATCATCTCTTACATCAAATACCATGGACTTGATATTTTTCTTATCAGCGGTGCGAGGTGATTGCACGATATTTGATAATTTTTCTAAATCATAAGTAACACCATCTTTAAGAAGCATTGGGACATGCTCGTCAGCTGTAGTTGCAAGAATTTGATATCCATTATCCGCCAAGGTAGAAGATACATTCATTGAACCAATGCCAATTTGTTGACCAAAGAAATTAGCAAGAGTAGATCGAACACCTTCATCAGAAAGATATTGAATAATTTCTTTCAAAGACCAGTCAGAAGTATTTTTTTGATTAGCTGGTGCTTGTAAGCCCAAAAAACTTACTGCATGAGCTTCACGTGGTAAGTTAAGCTCCCTTATACTTGCAGCCATTTCTTTAGTCGGATCTAAATACTTAGCTACAATTCCTCTTTTTGTAAATTCTGCTTTTCTCTTCTCTACTAGCCTTTCTGCTGCAATCTTATCGCCGACTAAAAATATCACCTTTGACATATTAGAAACATAATAACAGCGATTCGAGAAATGTAAAGAAATTATTTACACCCAAAGATCAGCAAAAAGATCAGCAAAAAAACTTCCAGAATTTGGGTATAATACTACAATATTTAAGTTGTATAAGGATATTCTACTCTCAAACATCCGCAAAAAGATCCGCAATAATTACAGCAAAAACTCCATAAAATGACCAAAGCTCGGCCAACCAAAGCATTATCTCATCTAGAATCTATTTCTTCAATGGAGCCAATGCTGCCAGAGGAAAATAATCGTGAACTTGAAGATCTCACAGTAGACCTTATTGCTAAAGCTAGTAAGTTGGCTTCAAGGCTCAGTCCTAAATTACAACTAAGTGTTGCTGATTTAGTTCGTTCAATGAATTGTTACTATAGCAATCTAATTGAAGGTCATAATACTCACCCACGTGATATTGAAAAAGCCTTGCAAGAAAATTTTAGTAGCAATATAGAAAAAAGAAATTTGCAATTAGAGGCTAAGGCACACATTGAAGTCCAAAAAGCAATTGATAAAGGTAATTACTGGGGAGTTGAGAATCTCACTTCTACAGAATTTATTACAAAGATACACGAAGAGTTTTATAAATTACTCCCTGAAGAACTTTGCTTAGTCACTAATCCAGATACAGGCAAAGAAATAGCAGTAGCACCAGGAGCGCTCAGGGAAAGCGATGTAGTTGTTGGTAAACACATAGCCCCTTCAGCAAAGAATCTTGATACCTTCTTAAATCGTTTCCAAGAAGCTTACTCCTTGAATAAACTTTCCCGCTTGAGACAAATCATTGCAGTTGCAGCATCACATCATCGATTAGTTTGGATACATCCTTTCTATGATGGTAACGGTAGAGTAACTAGATTATTTTCTCATGCACTTCTGAAGTATCTTGGAATTGGTTCTGGACTATGGTCCATTTCAAGAGGACTTGCCAGACAGAACAGTGAATATAAAAGCTCACTACAAGAAGCTGATAGCCCACGTAAAGGAGACCTGGATGGTAGGGGTAATTTATCACAACAAGGGCTAACTAATTTCTGTAAATTCTTTTTAAGTTGCTGCATTGATCAAGTAGACTATATGTCTTCGATTCTAGAGCCCAGCGAAGTTTTACGCCGTATAGAACTTTATACAGAAGATGAAATCAGAGCCAATAGATTACCAAAAGGCTCTTTCCAATTATTACGGGAAGCAGTATTGCAAGGTGAATTTGAAAGAGGCAAAGCTGCAGAGATTACTGGTTACAAAAGTAGGCAAGCAACAACTTTAATCTCCGAACTAACTAGTAGAGGCTTGTTAGTATCAGACACTCCTAAAGGTGCTGTTAGACTAGGTTTCCCCGTAGCAGTATTAGAACGTTGGTTTCCGCTACTTTATCCTTTATAGGACTGCCGCCCCTTTTTAATCAAAATAATATCAAAATCTGGCTTTTTGACACTATATAATTAAACATTATGAAATTACTGAATTCTTTAGGTCTTAACTCAGCACTAGCACTTGGAGCTATGGGAAGTGGTGAAGCAACAGCTCAAACAAAGCCAAATCAAGCAGTGGCAAAGCAAACCCAAGCTACAACAGACACTGTAACCATTTCAAAAGCAGAAGTTAAAGCCGTAACAAATCCTGTAAGTAAAGATCCTCTTGATGCAAGAGATCAAAGATTTGCAGATAGTCCTTTAGGAAAAGTTCTTCAGAAAGATATGCCAGTCAAACTTGGCGAAGATGGCTTCCCGGTACTTGATCAAAAAGATTTAGCAAAACTAGCAGAGATTATTGAAAAAAATCCAGAAGGCATTGGGGCTGGCTTTGGTCTTAAAGGTGGCACCGGAGTTAAAGTCAAAGCAGCTATCTATGTTCACGATAAAGGTGATAAAAAAGCTCCATCAGAACTTAAAGGTACAGTCTTACTCTTTTTAGAGAAGCCTGTAAGTTTCACTCAAGGTGATAAACAAATAAATGTAGAAAATTTAGTTGGACGTTACTATGTAAAACGCCACACTGCTGATGGCAAGGAAGCTGCAAGTCAACAAGTCCGCCTAAGCAATGAAGGTAAAATAGGCATCAATGCTAAGACTGGCACTATAGAAGGTAATCCTGAATTTCAATTTATTGGAGCAAATCCGCCAACAAGATATAAAATTCAATTAAGTCCAACTGCAACTTCAAGCAAAGTATCAAAATCTGAACCTATAAATGCTGAAGGTAAAGTAGTCACAGATCCTGAAAAGAATAAAGCAGGAATAGTTGCAAATCGAATTACTATAGAGATACCTACAGATACTGCAACTATCTATGTCCCTAGAAACTAAATAACTAAAAAGTAACAGCCGCAAAGCCCAAACGGGCACTGCGGCTGTTACTACTAGGTTAGATGAAACCTAAGAAAGAAGGGCTTCTTTCTCTTGCAGGAACTCATCTTTGATTTCCTCATTTTCATCATCGCTTAAAACTTTTTCAGCTTTTTTAAACATCTTCTCTTCTTCTTCTTCAACGTGATGTTCAACATTTTCTTTTAGAACAGTAAATTTAGCTTTCCATTCTTCTGCATCAACTTTCATTGCTTCTAATTCATCTAAAAGCATTTCTACTACATGGTGCTCTTCTCTACCTTCTAGGATAATGTCTTTGGTCTTTTCGTCTTCCTCTAACTTACTGTAATAAGCCATGTCTTCAGCCTTACTATGAGCTAATAATTCTTGTTTCATCATGGCGAAAATTTCCTCAGCATCTTTTGTGTTACCTTCTTCAAGAGCAGATTCAATCTCTTTCATCATCTCTTTTACTTTCTTATGGTCTTTTTTTAATTCCTTCTCAATAGGGTTGGTTTTTAATGTAGTCATTTCGTACTCCTTAATTGCTTAAATCTTGATTTCTATCAACTTGAAATGATTATACCACAAACTATTCGTATTCAAATCATTCTCCGTTAAACTTATTTAAAAAATGGCTCAAACAGGAGTTTTTATTATTTTCCATTAGAATAAATAAAGGCATCCTTATATATGACTTACAACTGGACTATATATCCAAAAAATTCTTTACCAGATGAACTACTTGAATTAAGCCAAGGGGATAGTCTTTTAGCAAGGCTACTTATTAACCGCAATGTTAATTCTAGAGATCTTGCACAATATTTTCTAGATCTAGAGAATGTCATTCCTAGTGATGCTTATGAAATTCCAGAATTAGATAAAGCCGTAGAGAGAATTAACAGAGCAATAAATGCGAAAGAAAAAATTACTATCTATGGTGACTATGATGTCGATGGCACTAGCTCTACAGCACTTTTGATCAGAGCCTTTACCATGATCGGCGTCGCGGTTGATTACTATATTCCAAGCAGACACACAGAAGGCTATGGACTCAACAAAGAAGCCATTCGAAAAATTCATCAAGAAAAAAAATCTTCACTGCTTATAACTTGTGATTGCGGCATTAGTAATTATGCTGAAGTAGAATTTGCAAATTCAATTGGCTTAGATGTAATCATTACTGATCATCACTCTATCCCGAAGCTTACGCCACCAAGTATTGCTAACTGTAATCCCAAGACCCTAGACCCCAGTCACCCATTGCATTACCTGCCAGGCGTCGGTGTTGCTTATAAACTTGCAGAGAAGCTATTAGAGCTTCACACCGCTGATTCTATTACAGCTAAAGTTTGTGCAGAATCCCTTCTAGACCTAGTTGCCTTGGGAATGATTGCAGACATGGCTTCACTTAGAGCAGAAAATAGATATCTAACGATTCGCGGACTTGCGGTACTTAGCAAGACCAGCAAAATCGGACTTAGAGAATTACTTTTCACTTCAGGTGTTAATGGCACTGCTGATAGTGAACATATTGGTTTTGGACTTGCACCGCGCATCAATGCTGCAGGACGTTTAGCTGATGCTGCAAGAGCAGTGGAATTGATGATTACTGAAGATAAAGAATATGCTCAGGAATTATGCTCAGACTTAGATAGTGGCAATCGTGAAAGACAAGCCCTCTGCCAAAAAATTATCGCTCATGCTTTTGAAAAATTACAAAATGATCCAGGTTTTCAAGCTCACAACTGCATAGTAGTCTCAGATGCTGATTGGCATCATGGAGTCATCGGTATAGTTGCAAGTAAGCTCCTGGATACTTTCCATTTACCCGTCTTCATTATGGCGATTGAAAATGACTCAGCAAGAGGCTCTGTACGCAGTATTAATCTTAGCGATTTAGATATTTTCGAAGAGATGCAAGCGATCCAAGCTAAAACAGGACTGTTTACAAAATATGGTGGACATAAAATGGCAGCAGGTTTTAGTTGCAAGGCTTCGGATGTTGAAGCACTTACTACTACCATTAAAGATCACTTTAGAAATAAACTTGCCGATTCTAACCTTGTTAAAAAAGTAAAAATTGATACTGCACTAAAATTAAACGAAGTGAATTCAAGATTGTTAGATAGAATAGCCAAGCTTGCACCTTATGGTATTGATAACCCACAACCCTTATTCCTAGCAGGTCCCCTGATAGTAGACAGAATTAAAACATTAGGCAAAGACCAAAAGCATCTCAAATTATTTGTGAAAGATGCTGAGAGTAAAAGATCATATGAAGCTGTGATTTGGAATAGAGCAGAAGAATTTCTGAGCAAATATCCTTTATTAACCAAACCCGAATTATGTTTTGTTTTTTCAGCAAAACTTAATGAATTTAATGGTGAAGTTTCAATACAACTAGATATCAAAGATTGGAAAGATCCAAGCGAAGTAGACGAGAGTTTCTTTGCGCGTTTCAAAGCGATGGAAGCACATCTGCGTAATTAAAATGATCTAAAGATCATGCTATGATTTTTGGCGTATGACTACAACTAAAACGGCATTCGTATTTCCAGGACAAGGCGCGCAGGCAGTCGGCATGGGCAAAGAGAGCTATGAAGCTTGCTCTGAAATAAAATCTATTTATGATTCAGCAGATAAAATTTTCGCTGAATTTCATGCAAACACATCTAGCCTTAATAGCAAATCAATCACTGAAACTTCTTTCAATGGACCTGAAACTGAACTTGCAAGAACTATTTATACTCAACCTTCGATTCTCACTTTAAGCATCGCTCTTGCAACTAAACTTAAAAAAGAAATTACTGCTGGCAAAATCGCTAAACCAAGTTTCGTTGCAGGTCACTCACTTGGCGAGTTTGCTGCTCTATATATGGCAGACGTGCTTAGCCTTGAAGATGTAATTAAACTTGTAACCAAGAGAGCCGCTTTAATGGAGAATGCTCTTCCAGGTGCTATGACTGCAATCATCGGCATGAATGACGAGCAAGTAAACAGCATTATCAGTGGCATCAAAGATGCATCAGTAGCCAATTACAACGCGCCAGATCAAATCGTTGCAACTGGTACTAAAGAGGCTATGCAAAAGCTTGGTGAAGAGATTACAGCCTATGCAACTGCAAATTCTCTAAGTGCAAGAGTTATACCTCTTAATGTAGGTGGAGCTTTCCATTCACCGCTAATGGCAGAAGCTGCCGCAGAGTTCGCGCAAGAAATCGATAAAGCTAATTTCAAAAATGCAAGTATTCCTGTAATTCAGAACATCAATGCTGAAGCAGTTACTGACGCTGGGCAGATTAAAGAGAATCTTAAAAAACAAATGACTGGTTCAGTTCAGTGGACTAAGACTGTACAGAAGTTAATTGATGAAACTAACGGCGTGAATGAGATTTGGGAAATTGGTCCAGGAAAGGTTTTAGCTGGACTTACTAAAAAACAAAATCGTAGATTTTCGGTTACTAATATTGGTTCTGTTGCAGATTTAGAGACCGCACTTAAAGTGGTAGCTTAGTGCGTGACTGTAAACATTGCCGTCATTGCGAGGAACGAAGCAATCCAGTTGATATTATCCAAAGTCAAAAAGTACTTTCGACCCCTTTCATCTTAGAAACAGATGTTTTAAAACTATAAGTCTATGGGGTTTGAGAATTACTATAAATTTTGGGCAAATGTGATTTGTACAGTAGGATTTATGATGTCTAGCCCTTTTGGAGTCAATGTTTTAAATTTACTTACAAAAGAGAAATTAGATATAAGCAAAGAGTTTATAGAAAGAATCTTTGCTTCAGGAGCAATAGCAATTCTTGGCATATCTTTTATAGTGAGCTCTTGCTATATAATGTTTTTAATGGACGAAAGGATTAAAAAGGAAAAATTATGGAAAACTACCAAGTGAAAGATCTATGGTTAATAGGTTCTTGTTTAATTACAATTATAGTATTTTTGCTATTTTTATTAGTTTGGATGGGGACTTATGGCTTTAGAAGAGAGTTACTGTCACATCTCAAAGAACTGCTTTTCACAATAGAACCAAAAGATGAACCTAGCACTACAATTTAACTGGTATCCAGGTCATATAGCGAAAGCTGAAAGACAACTCAAAGAAAAGATCAAACTTATAGATTTGATCATTGAGCTAAGAGACGCGCGTATTCCAGAATCCAGTCGTCATAAGGATTTACCGGACTGGGCAAATGGTAAACCAATAATTTCAGTTTTGAACAAAACAGATCTTAGTGATCTAAACAAACTAAAAACCTATATCAAAAATTCCGAAGAAAAAATTTTCTTACTCAGCACAAAAAATAAAAACGAACATCTCAAATTACTCATCAAAGAAATTGAAATATATGCAGATCAAGTAAGTGCTAAGTTCAAAGCTAAAGGGGTGCTCAAACGCCCTGCCCGAGTGCTTGTTGTCGGTTATCCAAATGTTGGTAAATCAAGTTTAATTAACTTACTTGCCAAAAACAAAAAAGCCAAAGTTGAAGATCGCCCCGGAGTTACACGTCAACAACAATGGGTAGATGTAAAAAGTGATCTTGAAATCAAACTTCTTGATACGCCTGGAATTATTCCAACTAAACTTTATTCATTAGATCAAGGAGTAAAGCTTGCAATGTGCAACTGTGTTAGCGATCAAGCTTATGATCCTGTTGAGATTTCCCTACTTGGCATAAAAGTTATCGAAGAGCAGTATCCAGGTCTCATTGCCAAATACTATGGAGTAGAAGGTGAACTGAATTTAGAAAACATTGCAGTTGCAAAAAAATTATTAAGGAACAAGGAAGCAGACACTGAAAGGGCTGCAATCAAGGTCATCAATGACTTTCAGGATGGCAAATTCGGCAAACTAGTGCTTGATATGCTATAAATTATCTTATGGCAGCCCTAGTATTTGCATTACAACTTATTTCAGGAATCCTTACTGTATTTTTTATTCTTATTAAAGACCCTAAATCAGAAGGTCTTGGTGCAATTGGTTCATCA
>CAYQSL010000001.1:42666-47167 GCA_964420165.1 uncultured Gammaproteobacteria bacterium
AAGAACCAGCGCAGACGAAAAACTAGACAAAATGACTTGGATTTTCGTAACCTCTTTTATGGTTTGCTCTGCACTACTTGGTTTTAAATTAGTATAGTCATCAATAGAACATATGCCGTCATTGCGAGCCATCGAAGATGGCGTGGCAGTCCACACTACCAAAAATTTTAGCAAGATGGATTGCTTTGTCGGGCTTTGCCCTCCGCGCAATGACGGCGCTTGACTGAACTTACTACTGGGACGACAACTGAATTGCAATCACACTCGGTCTTGGATACTTATACTTAGGATCATGAGGCCAGAGGCTTTTGTTATTGTCTTCACCTGGATGCTGAACTGAAAGAAACAGTGTCTTATAATCATCACTAAAACTAGGACCGGTGAACTCTGCTCCTGGAGGCGCTGAAGCGAATCTATAAATTTTACCGGCATTTATTCCTTGAGTGGGAATCACAAATAAAGAATTATTGCCATGATATTTAAAAGGGACTTTATCTAAGAGCAAACCTTTAATATCCGTAGTAAGCCAGAGATTACCTTTGTTATCGAAAGCCATATTATCAGGGCAACTCAAGCCCAGATCCTTACCCCCAAGTAAAAATTCCTCATGCTTAAATTCTAGATCAGCATAGTCTTTCTCAGTAATTTTCATTATGGAGCCATGCAGATTACCTTTTAAATAATTTTGGGTTAAAGAGACAAAGATAGAACCATGGATAGGACTGACTTCCACGTCTTCAGGGCGCGCCAAAGGCGTAGCATCCAGTAGCTTAGCGGCTTTACGAGCATTGATCAAGAGCTCCGCCTGGTTAGAAAATTTATCTTTAAGTTTTGGATTCTCTAAGCTTATTTCAAGCCAAGAGCCTTGAGTTTTAGAATTCATCTTAGCTACATATAGTTTGCCTTCACTTAGTAATTTAGAATTTTCTTCTTTAGTTGCTGTTTTAGAAAATTTATTTGTAGAAATAAATTTATAGAGATGTTCATTTTCATGATCATCACCCATATAAACCACGACTCTTCCATCTTTAGCAAGAACTATTCCAGCATTCTCGTGTGCGAAACGTCCCAAAGCACTATGTTTACGAGCTTTAAATTCAGGGTCATAAGGATCAATTTCTACAACCCAGCCATAATGTTCTAAATTTACATCTTGCCATTTGTATTTTTCTACAGTGTCGTTAAAATTTTCCTCACAGGTCAAAACCGTTCCCCATGGAGTTTTACCACCACTACAATTAGCTAAAGTACCAAAGACTTGTGAGTATTTTTCTTTCGCTGGACCTGTAATTAGCATTGGTGAATTAGCATCATAACGGCGATTATACTTAGAGATCAAAGCCTCATCCTTACTAGCTTTCCAACCATTCGCATCCTTTTCTATTGTAAATATTGAACCACCAACATTTTTCTTTTGCTCAGCAAGATCAGGAATTTGTTCTGGATCTACATACTCATGATTCACCCAAAGTAAAGCTTGATTATTAGTTAGAGAAAAGAAAGCAGTATAGTCATTATTGAAACCGAATTTCACACCAGGAGCAATTTCATCACCCCATGATTTGAGAATCTTATAACTAAAGCCTTCCGGCAAGACGACTTCATCTGCAGTGGTTGCAGAGATGGGTTTGAAACTAAAATTGCCAGTATGAAAGTCTGTAGTTGCTGTCTTTAATTCTATTTGGTCACAAGCTGCCAAACCTAAAGTCGTAAGACCAAGGAATTTTAGAAAGTCGCGACGAGTGAATTGCATCTAATTATTAATTTTATAACGTACTTAGAATACAGGATGACGCATCCCGATAATACTCACCCAATAAGTACAAAGACCCTGTAACAACCAGTAAATCTTTCTCAAACTTACGTTTTTGAGCCTCATCAAAAGCCGTACTCGGATTACTTTCTATAATAATTCTCGCATCAGGAAATTTACTTTCCACGATTGCACTAAGTTCTAGGGCACGAGTAGCTCTATCTGAATCTACTTGAGTACAGATCACCAAGTCACGCCCTGGATCAAAGACCCCAGCAAATAACTCAGCAATAATTTCTTCTATATCTTTATCCAAAAAAGCCAAGACAAAAATTTTTCGAACAGAATTCAATTTGTGCTTTTGCATAAAAGCATTTAAAGCTTTAGCACCATGAGAATTATGAGCGCCATCAACCAAAATCCCAGCTTCAGCATCATAGCTGAAACGCCCTTTGTATCTATCTTTGAACTTAGTTAGAATTATGGCTTTATCAGAATCTGAGACTGTGATTTTAGTTAGGTCTTCGAAGACTCGGAGGGCTAGGAGGAAGTTGGAGCCATTAATTGAATTAGGATCCGTCATTGCGAGCGTAGCGAAGCAATCCCCCTGAGCAGAGGGGATCACCACGTCACTTCGTTCCTCGTGATGACAATTACTTTCTTGTGAGCTCATTATGACGTCCTCACCTTCATAATGCGGCACACCATCACGTTTAATCGCTTCTTTCTCCGCGCGGATTTGCTCTAAAGTTGAGCCCAGGTAATCAGTATGATCCCAGCCAACATTAGTAAGTACCGTCGCCAAGCGGTTTTCAGCAGCAGTGGTATTAGTAGCATCCCAACGCGCACCCAGACCGGCTTCCAGAATAGCTACATCAACTTGCTGTCTTTTAAAATATTCAAAAGCAATTAAGGTAAATTTCTCAAATTGAGTTAGCAACCCATCATTATAAGGATTGAAAACGCCATTCTCACTAAAGAGTTCATCTCCAATAGCATCAAAATCTTTTCCATCAATATCCCAGCCATCCACTGAAATCCGCTCAGTAAAGGAGACTAAATGCGGACTAATATATTTGCCGATTTTGCCAAGTCCAAAATGCAGATAAAGCAATTCAAGGAAAGTAGTAACCGAACCTTTACCGTTAGTTCCTACTACATGAATAGATTTAAATCCATTCTGCGGACAACCAAGCAGCTTTAAAGCCAAACTGATTTGCTTCAAAGAAGGATTAATAGAATGGCTATGAGACTTAGCTTGTATTGGAGCTTTAGTCTGTATCGTGCTTAGACTCATAAGAAAAGTCGGCTTCTACGGCATGCGTGTTACCAAAAGACTTACTTTTAGTAAGCTTGCTAGTTTCATCAACAGTTACAGCAAAGTCGCTCTCAGAATATTTCGGAGCAGATTTTTCCGCTCTTGATTCAGGCGCAACAGCAACTGCCATATCAACTCCTGTCGCTACTGGACTTTCAAGTCCAACCTTAGGTTCAGCACCATCAGACTCTTGCGGTCTAGTCGGTCTTGGACCTCTTTGGTTATAACGATTGTTGTTAGATCTAGGATTTCTTCTATTTCTATCGTTTCTATCACGATTGTCGCCACGATCTCTATTCTCGCTTCTATCCCTGTTATCAGGTCCACGACTTTCTGATCTATCTCTATCACCAGCTAGCCTATCTCTGTTCTCTCTATTATCAGGTCTATCGCGATTGTCATTACGATCTCTATTGTCGTGTCTATCACGGTTGTCGTTACGGTTATGAGGTCTCGCTTGATGGCTTCTTCTATCTCTATCACCATGCTCACGATCTTTAAATCTATTATTACTGCTATGTGTGTGAGTATCGTCTCCTTTCAGATTGAAAATCACACCAGAGCCAGAGCAATGTTGGCAAGTATTTCCGAAGATCTCAGCAAGCGCTTGACCAGATCTTTTACGAGTAATTTCTACCAAGCAAAGATCTGAAAGCTGTCCAATTTGCGGCTTAGCTTTATCATGCCTAATAGCAGTTTCTAAAATTTCCATTACTGAAATTCTGTCTGCTCTATCAGCCATATCAATAAAGTCGATAATAATCATCCCACCAATATTTCTTAGACGCATTTGTCTTGCAATTTCAACTGCAGCTTCCATATTAGTTCTACGAACTGTTTCTCTCAAAGTCGCACTGCTAGTGAATTTACCAGAGTTAATATCGATAGCAGTTAAAGCTTCCATACCTTGGATAACTATATAACCACCACTTGGCAAGTTAACTCTATTAGAGAGGCAATTACGAATCTCTCTTAGAACATCAGTTCTAGAAAGAATTTCATTAGCCTCATGGTAAGCAATATTTACTTCTCTACCAGTCCAGCTAGTTAGATACTCTTGGCATCTGTATTTAGATTGAATGCTACCGACAACAACTTCATCGATAGTATTGTTATAAGCATCTCTAAGAGTGGTGTATAAGAAATCTGATTCTTTATAAACTGGTGAATAACTATCGCATCTATCGTATTTCTCAACGATGTTTTTCCATTTCTCCCAGATATTCAAGAAATCTTCTTCAAGTTCTTCTTGAGATCTACCTGCAGCTTCGGTTCTAATTACCGCACCAAGCTCTTCAGGTTTCATTAAATTAGTGATAGATCTTAATCTGTCTCTTTCAGCATTCTCGCTAATTCTTCTACTGATAGCGATGCTGTTATTTTCAGTTGTCAGAACAAAATATCTTCCCGCGATACTGATAGATAAGTTA
>CAYQSL010000002.1:0-36577 GCA_964420165.1 uncultured Gammaproteobacteria bacterium
TGATTCCAAAGGATTATGTAAGTAAAAGAGATTGGAAATCAATGTGAAAATTCTTGCAAGATTATCTTGTGCTGCCATCTTGAGCCCTCGAAGAGGGCGTGAGGATCCAGGAAGACTGGGTCCCCGAATCGCTACTCGATTCGAGGATGACGGATATCGAATGCAGCACTATATGAGAAGTGTCACTAAGAGAAGATTTAAAACAGAAGAATTTTATTATTACGGCTGAATTGAACCCGCCGAGAGCCGCTGACCCTCTAAGTTTGATCGAGAATGCTAAAAAAGTTTCGAGCTTAGTTTCAGCTATTAATATCACCGATAACTCTGGTGCAAATTCTAAAATGTGTTCTTTAGTTGCAAGCCATCTAATCCAATCAAAAACTGGCATTGAAACTATTTGGCAAATTACTTGCAGGGACCGTAACCGTTTGGGCTTACAGTCTGACCTCTATGGAGCTTGGGCTCTAGGCTTACGTAATATTCTTCCTCTCAAAGGCGATGCACCTCAAGCTGCATTAAGTGCTGATAAATGTT
Organism: uncultured Gammaproteobacteria bacterium; assembly: GCA_964420165.1. Taxonomy (GTDB): domain Bacteria; phylum Cyanobacteriota; class Vampirovibrionia; order LMEP-6097; family LMEP-6097; genus CAYQSL01. Next base: position 535 of record CAYQSL010000002.1, read on the forward strand.
TTGACTTAAATACCGAAGAGTTGATTACCATGATAACTAAACTCAAGGAAAATTTAGACTATGAAGATAAACCGGTAAAGAATCTTCAGCCAATTAATTTTTGTATTGGCTCTGCTTCTCACCCAGGGATGCCAGATTTAAATTCACAATTTGAAACCATGAAACGTAGAATGGATCAGGGCGTAGAGTTTTTCCAAACGCAAATTTGTTATGAGAAAGATCAGATCAATAAATTTATTGATGCAATCGGCAATGATCTTGCAAGTAAAACTATCTTAGGAGTCACCCCTCTGAAAACTATTAAACAAGCACATTTCATGAACCAAAATGTTTTCGGTGTAACTGTGCCTGAGTATGAAATTAAAGCACTTGAATTTGCCTTAGGAGCAAATGATCCTGAGTCAGAGGAAGGTAAAAAACTTATGCAAGAAGAAGGTTTAAAATTGACTAAAGCTTTAGTCGATCACATCAAAACTACTCCTCTCAAAGGCATTCACATAATGGCAATTGGACAAGAAAATAAATTGGATCAAATTATTGGATCACTATGCTAAAAGAGCCATTACTGCAAATCAAAAATATTTCTAAGTCATTTATTCTTGAAAAAAGTTTCTTTGGTAAATCTCTTAAAACTCTTAGGGCGGTAAACGATATCAGCCTAGATATCTTTCCTGGTGAGTGTTTGACCATAGTCGGTGAATCTGGTTGCGGCAAATCTACACTTGCCAAACTCATTCTTAGATTAGTTGAAGCAGATCAAGGCGAAGTAATTTTCGAGGGTAAAAACTTCTTCGACTTATACGGTGAAGAGCTAACAAAAAAACGCCGCGACCTACAAATGGTTTTTCAAAATCCATTTAATAGTCTTGATCCTAGATATAAGATCTTTGATGCAATTGCTGAGCCGTTAGAAGTACATGAGGCGGGTAAATCTAAAGCAGAAATAGAAGAGAGAGTTTTCGAGTTATTAGATTTAGTGGAATTAAATAAGGATATTGCATATAAGTATCCACATGAGTGTTCTGGTGGTCAAAACCAGCGAGCATGCATTGCACGAGCACTTGCATTGAATCCTAAATTTCTTATTGCCGATGAAGCCGTAAGTGCACTTGATGTTTCGACTCAATGGAAAATTTTACAGCTACTTAAAAAGCTCCAAAGCGAACTAGGGATTAGCATGCTCTTCATTGCTCATAATCTTGGAGTTGTAAAATACATCGCTGATCGTGTTGCAGTGATGTATTTAGGTGAAGTAGTAGAACTCACAACTAGAGATGAGATTTTCAAGAATCCTTTACATCCTTACACCAAAGCTTTATTTAATTCAGCGCCAGTTGCTGATCCCCGCGAGCGCAATCGCGAGAAATTCCACCTTAAAGGTGAGATTCCTAAACCTACACAAATCCCCTCAGGATGCCCTTTTCACACTAGGTGTCCTATAGCTGAAGCCAAATGTTCTGAGATCAAACCAGAATTAGCACAAAAAAAATCAGCCGGCTCTGTAGATCACGTAGCAAGCTGCCTATTAGTGGAGTAAGAATTAAAAATATTTTGGAAACCGAAGCATACAACAAAAATACGGCAAATATTGATCAGCTAAGTACTGAGGAATTTGTAAGTCTCTATATAGAAGAGGATAAACAAGTATGGCAAGCACTAAAGCAAGCAGAAAAAGAAATTGCTACAACGATTGATATTGTTTTTGGTTGCTTGAAAGCCGGTGGCAGATTGTTTTATATAGGAGCTGGCACTAGTGGCAGAATGGGAATTTTAGATGCGGTTGAATGCCCGCCAACTTTTTCTAGCGATCCTGAAACTATTCAAGGTTTCATCGCTGGTGGTGACAGCGCAATCCGCAAGGCAGTAGAAGGTGCTGAAGATGATGAGCACTCTGGTTACAATTTTGTAACGCAGAATTTAAAAACTAATGATTGCTTAGTTGGAATTGCAGCAAGCGGCGGCACGCCTTATGTAATTGGTGGACTAAAAGCAGCTCAAGAAAAGGGTTTCAAGACTATTGCAATTTCTAATAATAAAAGTGCTGAGACCTTTAAATATTGTGATCATTCTATATTTTTAGCAACTGGTGCAGAAATAATTTCTGGTAGTACTCGGTTAAAAGCAGGCACGTCGCAGAAAATTGTTCTCAATATGATTAGTACTGGGGTGATGGTCAAACTCGGCAAAGTCTACGGCAACCTCATGGTAGATGTAAATGCTAGCAACAAAAAACTAGTTAAACGTGCGTGTAAGCTAGTAAAAGATATTTGCAACTGTTCAGAAGAAGAGGCTATGAGTGCACTTGAAGCAAGTAAGCTTCGTGTCAAACAGGCTGTACTGAAAATCAAACAAGGTTGGGATTATGAAACTGCTACTAAGAAATTAGAGGAATCACATGGGTTTCTAGCAAAAGCGCTATCAATATAATAAACTTATTAGGTCAGATTTAACTAGCTACCTGATGAAAAAAACTGTAAGCATAAAACTAAAAGAACAATTGCCCAAAAGGCCTCAAGGACTTCCTGTTGAAAATATTTTACGTCTTGGTAAGTCAAGGCTGGGATATAGATATAACCCAAAAACTGGTTATACTAGCCTAAGATTATTTTCAAAAGCAAGCTCCCCTTTGTTTGGACCAGTTATTCATATTCCTTCTTCAGAAATTACTGAACTTATACGCACCCGCAATGGTGCAGAGATCATTAATCTATTTGCAAGAAATGATTCTTTAAATTTACAAGAAAGAATTAGATTAATAAATTTAATGGCAACAACAAAAATTCCATCAAGTAATGATAAAAAAGAAAAATTTGGATTCGAACTTGATATTGATACAATCGTTCTAGACTGGCTTGCGGAAAGAAAAATTAGCCTTAGTGAATTCAATCAACTATGTAAGGTCATAGAAACACCTGCTCTAGCACTTTTGAGGAATTTAATAGAAGCAAAAACTCCTATTAATAATGCTTGTGCCAATGCAGTAATTAATTATCAGGATTCTGCATCATGTGAAGATTATTTATATTGTTTATCAAACAGGGTATACAGTGATTCCAAACCTAATCTAGAAGCTCTTCTGATTTTAACGAGACGAGGATTTTACAAAAGAATTCCTAGTGATTTACAAAAAACCTATAAATCAATCTTTCATAATGAAATCATAAGATTACTTAAATCAACAGATCTAGATCCTAATCTGAAGCTCAAATATCAAGAAGCCCTATTAGATATTCAAGGATCAGAAGCTGAATTGGATGATCCTCTAACTCTTGAAGCCGCTCAAGACTTAATTGCCGCTGGTAAATTTGCTTCTGCTATATCCGCAATCGGTAAAAGATTTCATAGTGATGCAGACTGGAGACAATTAGATAGTTATAACGCTATTGAAAGATTTTTAGCTAACCCCTTAAAAGAAAACCCTGATGAAGCATATGATTTAAATGCTTTAGTTAGATCATTTATAAATTTATACCGAGAATCATCCAATGGTTTAATCAATAGCAGCACTCAAGAATCATCAAAAAGAATAAGCTTAAAATCTTTAGATCCTCGCATTAAAAAATGTTTTGAAGAATCTATTTTAAGATTATGCCAAATTGGCAAAGTAGCATGGGATGTGCCTTTTGATTCCCTTGAAGAACTGAAGCCAGAAAAAATAATCAATAAAAATCCTGATGATTTCCATTACAAACAGTTGATGGATCCTAATTGGCTTTTTTTCATTAAGGAGTCACAGCCTGTAATCAAAAGCTTAACAAGCGCTCTTACAAACTATTCTGGAGACAAAAAAGATATTTATATAACTTTAGTAAATTACAAAGCCTTACGAGGATTGAGTTTAACTGAAGTAGATCTAAAATGGATTGATGATATTTTGATTACTAACCCCAAAGCATTATGCAAAGAAGTTTATGAGCAATTAGATCACAACAATATTTTGCTTCCTAAGTTAAAAGCTGCGATCAAAGAAATCTTTTTACAATACAAAGCAAGCTCCGACAAAGACGAGAAGTCTAAAATTACAGAACACAGGATTCTCCTAAGTACAATTATTCTTACTCTTGCTCATAATAGAAATGAAAAAGCAAATGCTTATAAAAGAGAAATTGACTTTCTTTGTTTGCAGAATCAAAGGCAAATTATTCCAAAAGACTTTGCCAGCGAAGAAATTAAGCAATTGCAAACTAGAGATTTATGCTTACAATTAATTCAAAAAGGAAATAGCTCTAATCTTGATAAAGAAGATTTTGATTCATTGCGCAATGATGAGAAATCTGAAGCTTTATTAAAAACAGCTTGTCAAATTGCCATATCCAATTCTGAAAGCAGAACAACGAGCCCTCTTGATAACTTAACTTTATTTTATGGTGTAAAAGATAACTTAGTACAAGGGCTTGGCTTGCATGCAATGAAGCGTAGAAAAACTGGATTAATTCCTATAGAACTTATAAAAGAGATAGAAAAAACTAATGCCTTCCTTTTTAAAAAAGTATTAGCAACAGTATCTCATGATGACCCAATTGCCTTTTCTTTAGAAGTTGAATCTGCAACTTTAAATAAAAATAGCCTTGAACGCTTCGCCGAACTTTTTATAACCCATTGCGCTGATCTTACTAAAATCAATTGGGCTTTAGTCAGAAAGATCTTAGATACAATGTTTAAGCGCAATAAACTTATTGATTTTGCCCAAGCATTTACAATAGACCCTGAAAACTCAAATCCTAATATTTTTGCGAATTTAAATCGTATTATAAAATATATTGCCAAACAAGTAGAGGCTGGAAAGCTTGATGCGAAAAGCTCTTCAAGTTATAAAGGCTTCTATGAAATTTTAAAAAACAAACTGGTGAATCCGGAACTCAGTACTTTAGGTTTTGGGAATCCTTCTAGTGAAGAACTCAAAACACGCTTAAATGAATTAACAGACAAAGAAAAATTTAATTTACTTTCACGGTTACCTGAAAAATATTTGCATGACTTACTTGATGATGATGAATTTATAGCAAAATTTAAAATTGCAGTTAGTAGGAATTATTTAATTACTTCAAGCTTAATGTCAAAAGCATTTGGCAAACTAGATTCATGCATTAAATCTGAGAACTTTGAAACAGCAAGAAAAATACTTAACCATATTAATGACATATTCCAATCGTTTATTATTTGTGATCAATTTCCTTTTCTATCAAATCATATTCTTGATAAAGCAGCTTCATTTAAAGTGTTACGCAAAACTATAATTAATAAATTAGAAGCGGGAATTAAAAGATGTGATAATTCGCGTGATCGTAGATCCTTAGAGAATTTCAAGGGTAGATTTTACAATCATATACTTGCAAGTTAAAATTCCCAAACCCCAACTTTTAAACGCATCTCTAATCCCTGCCCTAATTCCCCATGAGGAGCTATATACCAAATCCACGTATCCATTGGCTTTCCAAGAATTTTACTAAGATTGATTCCTTGCAAACTATTTTCAACATCATTTTCCCTCTCGCCTTGATGAATTTGCTTTTCAACATCTGTGATTAAAATGACTTTCGCAGCATTATCCGAAAACTTTTGCAAATAATTCAAATGATCGGTAATCAGTGATTTATAAAAAGTATATAACTCAGGGAAGGTCAATTTTCTTTTCTCAAAAAAACTCTTAACAGCTAACGGCAATTGTGATAAGAGATTCAAGGAAACCACCATATCAAATTTTTCATTCTGCAGGAAGTCTGGAACTATATTTTCAGTAAGACAAGCAATCAAAAGCTTATGATTAGCAGCTCGTAAACACTCATCATAGGAAGAATATAAACCTTTTAAAGTATTGGTTATATCCACTTCATAGGTTTTGACATTAGAATAAACTTTAATTTTTTTTAGAGTACTATTCAAAAAAAAGATATCTACAAGATGTACTTCTTGAAACATAGCTGACAACTCAGCTAATGGCAGATCATTAAGTGATCCTGCACCAAGAATTAAAATCTTCTCTCTCTGCTTTAATTTCGCAGCTTCAGAAAGAATAGAAAATTTGGTTTTCACTAGATGTTCTTGCCAAGCAGATTTATTACGTTTATATCTAGCATCAATTGCAATCAACTCTTCTAACAAGCCAAATTTTTTGACATGTTGAGGTGAGCGAAATGAATTAAAAAAATATATAAGAGATTCTTGTAGCACTAAGTTAAAATTATGCCATGGACACATCTTCTAACCCTCAGTCTAGGTGCTCTTTACATGCTCTTAACACAGAAGAGATCAAAAAAGAATTACTCTCAATTGACCCTGAGTGTAAATTAAACCTTGATAAACCCAATAGAATCTATAGAGAATTTAAATTCAAAAACTTCTCTCAAGCATTAGAGTTCGTAAATAAAGTTGGGATAGTTGCGGAAGAATTAAATCATCATCCAGATATCACTCTGAAATGGGGCTATGTCAAAGTTGAGTATTGGACTCATACCGCAAATGGTTTGACTCAAATAGATTTTATAGCGGTTAAAGCAGTCAATGAACAGCTATAATGATACCCAGCTTAATTAGATCATTACACCAATGCCAAACGAGATTCTCAATAAATCCAAAAGCTTTATATTAGCCGCCATTGTTTTAGCAATAGGTCTAATTGCTTTATTTGGCTGGTTTACCCATAATACTTACCTTATTCAAATCAATACAGATTTTGCTCCAATGCAATTTAATACTGCATTATGTTTAATCATGCTTGCAGTTGCAGTTATGACTTTAAGCGAACAGAAAAACACTATCAGCTTGGTTCTTTCAGCATTAGTAATTTTATTAACAGTACTAACTTTATCTGAGCATATTTTCAATCTTGATTTAGGAGTTGACCAAATGTTTAGGCGTTACGATTTGGACACATATACCTCTCTCCCTGGACGCATGGCAACGAATACAAGTATATGTCTATTAATTGCAGCTTTAAATATTATAATTAATGTCTTCAAAAAAATTTTCTAACTCAGGAAAATAAATTTGTTTCTATTTGTAAGCGCATATTTTTAAGGGTTTCTGGTTCCTTAATTATGGTCTTTGGTCTACTCTCTCTAATAGGCTATATCACTGGGATTGAGAGCGCTCATGGCTGGGGGAAATACACCCATATGTCTTTGCTTGGTAGTATTGCATTTATCTTTTTAGGTATAGCCTTATTCTTTTACAATATAAACGTAAATAACTTAAAAAAAGAAAATCATAATTCGATAATTCTAATCACAATACTCTTCGGTGCAAGTTTTTCTTTTTCGATTGCCAAAGCTCTACACATACAACAAATGGAATATGGTGTGGACTCAACTTTACCAAGAACAGTTTTATTTTTTGGAATAATCGTTTCTGTACTTTTAGGATATTTAATTTATTTAAATCATCGTAGTCAATTGCATAAACAGTTGCTAGAAGATAGTAATAAACAGTTTATTGAATCAAATTCAAGGTTAGAAGAGTTTGCCTATGTAGCTTCTCACGACCTTCAAGAGCCATTAAGGATGATCAGCCAAAACATTAAAAGGCTACAAGGCCGTTTTGCCGAGCTGAATCAAGATGAAGAAGTAGCTAAGTATATGAACTTTATTAGCGATGGTACTAGTCGCATGCATAATTTAGTAACAGATTTACTCGACTACTCAAAACTTGGAAACCCTGAAACTGACTTTCAACCAGTAAACCTAAATCATGTTGTAGAAATTATTCTCCTCGATCTAAATGAAGATATTAATAAATCCGGTGCAAGAATCAAAGCAGAGCATCTTCCAACTGTTAGTGGAATTGAAATTCAATTAATCAGATTATTTAAAAACCTAATTTCAAACTCTATTAAATATCGCCAGAAAGACAAAGTTTTAGAAATCGAAGTGAAAGCAACCAAACTAGATGCTGGGTGGTTATTAACTTTCCAGGACAATGGTATTGGTTTTAAGCAAGAATATAAAGATAGGATTTTCCAATTATTCCAAAAACTGCATAGTCACTATGAATATCCTGGAACTGGCATGGGACTTGCTATTTGTAAAAATATAACCGAATACCATGGTGGCAAAATTTGGGCTGAATCAGAACCTAATAAAGGTAGTAAGTTTTTTATGTTCTTGCCGGATTAGACATCCTGCGAAACTATCTCGTTGAATGTCCTTCAACACAAACTGTACGCTTACGTTTAACAGTTGAATAAAAAGATTTTTGTTCAGCACTTGAAGTATTCACATACTCATATTCTTTACAGACCTTGCCAACCGCAGACTTCGGTGCATCTTGCCAAACTTTACATTTACGCAGTTTACCTTTTCTTTCAGTAAAAGGTAAACGTATACCGGGCTTTAAAACCATAGCTTCATATTCTTGGACTTCATATTTATCACAAATAAATTTAGACGGGGTGAAAGCCTTACTAATATTGCTTTGTATTCCTTGCCAAAAATTAGCTTTAACACTTTTACAATTAATAAAAAACAGTAAGAAAATCAGAACCAATTTTAGTTTCATATTTATATTGTAAAGGTTATATTAGAGAGTCATAGATTCAGACTGTTTAAAACGCATGAAGAGTTGCAACATATGGGGCTCTATCGCTATCTTCAGGTTTAGATTGAATTGAAGATTTATGGATATTACGTTCCAATGTTGTCAGATCCGTTAAAAGAGTTGCCCAATCTATATATTTATACTTGGCATGTTTTGCAATTTGCAAGCTGGGAGATTCAGATCCAAATAAAGGATATTGATTTAAAACCTCTGAAGTTTTTTCATGAGGTGGACGAATTTTTTCTTCCTCAGAACTAGGATTAAGATAGTCTGTGACTAGCTTTTGGACTTCTGTGGTGGATTTACTAAAGTAATCCTCGAGTTTTTGAATTCTGTGTAAAGTTGTAAGATTGAGTGTACCCAACTCTCCAGAACTTAGAGAACCATTATTAAGAGCTTCCATTTGTTCCACTACAAAATTTAGAATTGCTGGATCTTGTTTCTCTACTCCTTGTAATAAATTAATCGGAGCTACAATCTTACGTTCATTGAGCCAGCTTCTTCCTTCTTGAGAATCTGCCCATTCTAAACAAGGTAATCTATTTTTTAAAATTTCAGGTTTACTTAAAGCATGATGAAGCGCTGCAACTTGTTGCTGCTCCTTTATTTGTGTACTTTTGTCAAATTTCTGTTCCGTGTTATTCGCATCAAAAGAAAAACCTAAAGCAGTAAGTCCCGAAGCTGTAAGGACGACAGCAATAGTTTTTGCAAGCCCCTTCTTTTCTTCTATAGGTACACGCAATTCTTGTACGTGTGTATTTGGTCCTAGCACTCTCATAGTTCACAATATATTAACATATATTATGTTGTAAAATGGGCGACAATACCTATTGCTTGACGATTATCTAAAATCCAGAGCCAGTAAAGGTATTGGGAGTACTCTTAGTCCAAAAATTCCATTTGTTTTTATCAGAACTAAGGCTATAACCCTCAACATCAAAATTTACATAATATTGAGTATCGTTAGATAAATTAGCAATTGGATCGATATTAATACTGCTTGTCCCCCAACCGCTTACACGATTACTAGTAACATCTATAGTTTCAATAGTAGTATCATCACTAAACTTACGAATGTAAATGTTTCCACTTCCTAGACTGACATTGCCATTAAAAATTATATTTATACCTTCGTAAGATTGCATGAAGTGCCCGTTATCAGGTGGGGATAAATGTTTGACCTGAGTAAAGCTTCCAAAGCAAGGACCAATACAACTTGGTGGATTATAACAAGTACACATACCGCTACTTGTGCAGGTACCAGTAGTAAAATCTACACGTTGGCTTGCATTAGTATTCGTAAAGCCAGGGGCACAATCAGAAACTGCACCAACTGCTAAATCTAAATAGTAGCTAGTATTTGAATCCAGTTGTACATGACTCGTGAAGCTAATGGTTTGTGTACCACTGCCACTATAGTCGAACATATTAATAGTATCTATTACTGAATCATCACTGGTTTTTTTAATATAGGTAGTACCCATATATGAACAGACGACTATAGGAAAATTGATTATAAAGGTTGGATTTCTACCAAAATTCGTGTCATTTTGAGCAGGTGTAGTAGAACTAACAAAAAAAATTGCTTCTGCCTTATTCGCTATAAGCAATAAAAATAAAATTAATACAACAGGAAATAGTAATTTAGGAATTCGCACTATTACTACTATTCAGCTTTAAAGCTTAGAAAAACTCAGCTTAATAGTGGATAAAATCAATGTTATCTAGTTGAATGTCCTTCAACACAGACTGTGCGTTTGCGCTTAACAGTTGTATAAAAAGATTTTTGTTCAACACTTGAAGTATTCACATACTCATATTCTTTACAGACCTTACCCACAGCAGACTTTGGTGCAGCTTCCCAAACTTTACATTTACGCAGTTTACTTTTTCTTTCTGTAAAAGGTAAACGTATACCGGGCTTTAAAACCAGAGCTTCATATTCTTGGACTTCATATTTATCACAAATAAATTTTGACGGAGTGAAAGCCTTACTAATATTGCTTTGTATTCCTTGCCAAAATTTTTGTTTAGCAGTAACCTCATTTAATGTAAATTGCAACACGATTAAGATCAGCAACTGGATAATTTTCATATTAAATATTGTATAACTGAGTAATCATTCCCTTAAATGCATGTAACTGCACCTAAAATTCAAATTTATATTGTAAGCCCAGTCCAACCCCAAATCTCTTTGTTTCAGGCAAAAATCCATTCCAACGCAGTTCTGTTACCGCATGCAAGCCTTTCCAAATGCGAACTCCAAATTGATTCTCGGCAACCAGCTTATTATGAGCAGGAGTTTCTCCTATCAAAAAATTATGATCAGCAAATCCTAACATATATACTCGGTTGTCCAAATGCTTTGGCAGAATCTTCATGTACCAAACATGTTGCAATTGAAAAGCATAATCATCATAATGATCAACTTGCACTGGATAGTAGGTTAATTTATAAGATGCATTCAATTTTTTAAAGACCTTATCTACATATTTCATTTTGTGAATATTTGCTTGAGCTCCAAATCTAAGCACATCATTTTTTTCTCCTGAACTATCTGCATACTGCAAAGTCAAATCGAAAGGAGACTTTAAAACTTCATCATAATAAAAACTGTGCTCGGTATAGTACTTGCTGTAATCAAATGGATCACCAGCTCCAGTCTGATCTCCCGACCAATTCGTAAATCCAAAATAACTAAAAGGACCTGGAAGATCTAACTTAACGTTTAAAGTATGCACTTGGAAATTTCGCGTATCTTGATATGTATTGAAATCAAAGAATCCATGTGGCTGATATTTAATAGTCTCTTCAACCAATCCCGCAGCATCGTCAGCAGCCACCGCTAAATTGGCCGAAAGGACAATAAGTATAGATAGAATGAGGTTCTTTAGAGGGAACACCCTTCTTTGTTCCAAGGTAAAAGAGAATAGAACTAGGTCATAGTACCTAAAAATAGGGAATAACTACAAGGATTGCTTAAATTATCAAAAATCATTTTTATAAGCTTATTAATAGGACTAAGCACGGCCTCCTGTTCTATTAATTCACAAAATAAAAAGAAGAAAATTGGAGTTTCTCTGTGGATAGAAAATGATGACTTTCAAAAAAACTACGAAGGTTTTATTGAAGGATTAAAAGTATCCGGCTACAAAGAGAATAAAAATCTTGAGCTTATCGTAGTAAATCCTAAAGGCGATTTGGATGAACATCATAAAAGTATCGAACTTTTTAAAAAGGAAAAAGTAGATTTAATTTTCACACGGGGTAGTTCGGCAACTTTAGCAGCAAAACAAAAAGCCCCTAATATACCAATAGTTTTTTCTATAGTGACCTTCCCTGTTCAGGTAGGTGTCATTGACTCAATCAATGAAGCCTCAAATAAAATTGCCGGCACTAGCAATCATGTAACTATTGATCATCAGTATAAAGTTTTCTCAAGTATTATTCCTGGATTGCGCTCTATAGCTTTTATTAGGTCAAAGACCGGGCAGCCCAACTCACTATTGCAGTTTAAAGAATTTCAAGAGTTTTTAGAAGAGAAGAACATAAAAGTATTAGACTTCGCTGCAGATGACCTAGGCACAATTATCGCTCGGCTTAAGGCAGACCCCGGTGCATACGATGCTATTTATGGTGCATGTGATGCAATTGTGCAATCAGGCGGAGAGGAACCTTTAGCAAAACTAGCTTTGTCTTTATCCAAACCTAGTTTCTCCTGCAATAAATCTTCAATAGCAAAAGGATTCATGGCTGCATTAGTTGCAGACTACTATGAATTAGGCAAAGAAGCTGGCTTCAAAGCAGCTGAAATTCTCAAGAACAACAAAGTACTCAGTAGTGACTTATCCACTCCAATATTAAATTTGAATGCAAAAGTGGCTTCACAATTAGGAATCACTATCCCAGAGGAATTAAAGCGAACAATTAATGTAATCGTTTATTCAGATAGATCTCAAGTGATATGAAATATATTAGATGATAAAAGTAACCGAATCAGAACAAAAATCAATCCTGAAAATCTTCGTTGGTTTTACCATTATTTCTTTGATTACGTTTTTTGCAATTACAAGCATCTATATCAATCAGAACTTTGGGCAAACTTTACTTGATATTGTAAAAAATTCACGAGAATTAGAACTAGGTTTTATTGCCAAAAACGTAGAACAGTATATCGAGAACAGAACACAAGCGCTTAAAGACATTGGTTCAAATCCTCTATTGATCAACTCTCTCTTGCGCTCGCAAGGAGATCAAGCAAGTGAAGATTTTCTCACTCACTCCCTAATACTTGGCGAAAAAGCTCCCATTACGCTATACGACTCAAGCGGCAAAAAAATAGTATCCTCAGAAAAGCAGATAAGAACAGAGCTTGATCAAACCTTATTGTCTAAAATAATCTCACAAGAAAAAAGCTATATCGTTAACATTATTGGCAAGCCGGATGACGCAATAATGCAAATCTCAGTGCCCATACTTTACAAATCCTCAATCAAAGGAATCATAGTCCTTGAATCAAAAATTGATTATAGTAGAATTTTTGGGATATACAATCCAAATCACTTGAGCTTTGGTTTCCAGAGTGGTGAAAGAATATTCCATGCCGAGAATTTCAAAAAAATCGAAGGGGATAAATATCAAAAATATATTCCCAATCTTAATTTGGTAGTTTTTTTCAAAGCTAGTGAAGATTTTTATAAATCAAAAATTCAAAAAATAACTATAGATTTATACGTTTCAATATTAATTAGCTCAATTATTAGCACCATCATACTTTTCTTATTAGGGAAAAATATGCTGCTAGAGCCATATATCAATTTATCTAAGAATAAATTATTGCTTCAAGAAAAAACTACGGCACTCGAAAAATCAAATGAAGAGCTAGATAGATTTGCATATATCATTTCTCACGACCTCAAAGAGCCAATCAGAGGCATGTCAGTATATGCAGGGATGCTGCTCAAGAAGTATAAAGATCAATCAGATAGTCAGGGCATTGAAGCTCTAGAAACCATCATTCAACTTGGCAAAAGATCAGCAACAATGCTGAATTCAATATTGGAATATTCAAGATTCGGAAAAACAGAAGAAGCTTACAAAGAAACAGACCTTCATGAGGTCTTGAAAGAAGTCATTGAGTCTTTGGAATTATATATCCAAGAGAACAAAGTAAAAATCTTAATTCTAGAACGTCTGCCAGTCATCAAATGTGACTCGATTCGCATTGCAGAAGTTTTCAAGAATTTAATTACGAATGCTATTAAATACAATGACAAAGAAGAAAAAATTATAGAAATCAGTTTCCAAAAAGATGAAAAGGGAATTACTCATTTCTCTGTCAGAGATAACGGAAATGGTATAGAAGAAAAGTATTTTGATTTAATTTTTGAAATATTCAAACGTATAGATGACGATGACGGTAAAGGCACAGGCGTTGGCTTAGCTATTGTAAAAAAAATTATCAATTCACATAGGGGAGAAATCAATGTGAAATCAGAAATAGGCAAGGGCACTTGTTTTGAGTTCACACTTACAAATTCACAATAGTACTGCCAAGAGTTTTGTTACAATGTGGCTAATCAAGAAAGTTTCACTTGAAACTTTTACTTTCTTTGGTGATGAGCCGCATACTTGATTTATAATGGTACGCCCGACAGGATTCATGGCACTTGCGATCAGCAAGGGCAGTCAGAAGAAGCTGACCCTCAGGGTCACAGGTTGATTGATTAATAAAAATGGTACGCCCGACAGGATTCGAACCTGTGACCCTCTGCTTAGAAGGCAGATGCTCTATCCAGCTGAGCTACGGGCGCATGATTTTCTTTTAACACTGGATAAACTGCTTGTCCACTAAAGGTAGCAAACAATGCATTTGCCATTATAACCCTCTAATTTTGCTCTAATTCGGAAATTTTCCTTTAAAAAAGGATAACTTAGGTCGGCTATAATAGATCTATAAGATCAAAAGGTCTCAATGAGTACTAAAGAAGATATCCAAATAGTTTTATTAACAGAAAGTGCAATCAAACAAGTTGCTCAGCTTCTTTGCAAAGAAGCTAAAGATCCAGAAACTTATGGGCTTAGATTAGCCATCAAAGGCGGCGGCTGCTCAGGTTTAAGCTATGACCTTAAATTCGATTCCAAAACAGAAAAAGACTATATTCAAGATTCTGGAGATTTTAAAATTTTTATTGACCCTAAAAGCTCCATTTATCTTAAAGGCATGACTGTAGATTTTGACGATAGCCTCATGGGGAAGGGCTTTGTTTTTAAAAACCCTAATGCAAGCAACACCTGTGGCTGCGGCGAAAGCTTTTCAGCCTTTTAGGTGATTTCACTTGCGTAAATACAGGCTATTAACTAACCACAATAGGGCATAACACCTAAAGGCTATGAGTCTAGTAATTTTAGTCGAAGATTCCAAACCCGATGCAGAGCTTGTCAAAACGATCATTCAAGATCTGGACATGGGGATAGAAGTTATGTGGTTTAAAAACGGCGTAGAATGTCTCAACTATTTAGCTCAAGGCTCACTAGTAGGAAGAAGTTTTTCTAATGATCGAAAAATCCTAATGCTTATGGATTTAAACATGCCAAGAGTAAATGGACTTGAATTGCTTGACGTCCTTGCCGCAAATGCGGACTACAAAAAAATTCCAAAAATAATTTACACAACATCTAATTCATCTCAAGACATGGGAATGGCTTATGAGAAGGGAGCTCTAAGTTATATTATCAAGCCATTTGATTTTGACGAAGTCGTTATTACTATTACTTCAGTGATGAAATATTGGTTTGAAATAGTTACTTTAAGAGATATTGAAATAAAAAATGAGTTTATAAAATGAAAAAAATCAAATTACTAATAGTAGAAGACAACAGCATCGACAAAAGATTGATGGAGGAACATCTATCAGAAGTTGAGGATATTGAATTTGAATTTGGACATGCATTTAGACTTAAAGAGGCCTTTAATCTACTAAATCACGAGCATTTTGATATCGTGACACTAGACCTAGGATTACCTGACAGTCATGGTTTAGAGACATTTGAAAAATTTCAAACAGCTTTTCCGAATGTACCAACAATCGTAGTTTCTGGCTATGAGGATAAGGAAATCGCAAAAAAAGTTATTACAGGTGGAGCCCATGGTTTCCTCGTTAAGGGCAATTATGATCAAGATTCACTTATTAAAGAAATTAAACTAGCGATAAATAAACAAGGCTTTAGAACAACTGTTGCCAGTAAAATTTCACAAATGAATAGGCCTCAAGAAACACCTATTAAGATTACAGCTGAAAGTGAGAGGAAACAAGAGTTATTCTTCACCCCGAAGACTTTAAAAATGAGCCGTTTAGTCGAAAAAGAACCTGAAATTTTCCAAGAATTAGTTACCGAATATCTACAACTTGTCCCAATATCATCAGAAACAAATGCAACTATGCTCAAAGAAAAAGTTTCAAGTTTTTTTGAGAAAAACGAGGAAGCCTTTGCCATGCTAAATCTTACAAAAGAAGATTTACTTGATGTCCATACTGCTGCAATTGAAAGACTTAACTTTATCGATAAAGGTAACTCAAACTTCAAAAGCCTTGTAGCGATTCTATTGCATGAGGTGAATTTAGTTTTCACGGCAATTAATACCAAGACTCAATAAATGACGATTCCAAACAATCCAAGAAACAATATTATTACAAATCAAGAGACGGATAGACTAAATCTAATATTAGATGCCAGCAATATTGGAACTTGGGAATGGGATCTCATTAGCAATGAGCTTATATGGGATGAGAAAAATCACGAAATCTTTGGTGCTAAGCCTGGGGGAAAAGTTTCCCATGTTTCAGAATTTAATCATTACGTGCATGAAGAAGACCAGGCATGGGTAACAAAGAAACTAGCAGAAATAATTCATCTAAGAGAAAATGTCTTACTTGAATTCAGAATCCGTAGACCTATTGATAATGAAATTCGCTGGATAAGCGCCAGAGGAAAAGTTTACTGCGATTCTAATTCAAATCCAGTAAAGATGCTTGGAGTTAATTTTGATATTAGTGAAAAAATTAAAACACAAAACAAACTTGAAGAAACACATAATCAATTAGATCTGGTTCTGAGAGCTGCCGAAATCGGTACTTGGTATTGGGACCTTGCGAGCAATGATGTAGTTTGGGATGAACAAACACACAAAGTATTTGGAGTCGATCTAGGTAACTTCGGTGGCAGCTTTGCCGCATTTGCTACTTACGTTCATCCTGAAGATTTAGAACATGTTAATTCTCAGGTCAACAATACCCTCAAAAATGATGCACCATATTTTCTAAATTTTAGAGTAATCAAACCCAATGGTGAACTGATTTACCTAAATGCAAGAGGCACACTTTACAAGAATTCTTTTGGCAAGCCTTGCAAAATTATAGGTATAGTTTGGGACATAACCAAAGAGAAATTAGCTCAAGCAGAAATTCTAAGAACTAGTCGATTCAAAAAAGCAATCTTAGATAGTGCAGACTATATGATTATTTCCACAACGGATAACGGGATTATTACTTCTTTCAATAAAGCTGCAGAACGCCTCCTGGAATATTCTGCGGAAGAAATGATTGGCAAGCAGACACCTGCAATTATTCATGATCTTAACGAAGTAGTAGAGTACACCAAAGAATTAAATGAAAAATATAATTTTAATCTAGAGCCAGGTTTTGAAACTTTTGTAGCCAAGTCTAAATATCTCGGTGAAACAGACTCCAGAGAATGGACTTACATTTCCAAATCTGGGAAACGATTTCCAGTATTACTTTCTGCAACATCATTAGAAGACGATCAGAACCAGATTATCGGCTATTTAGGCATCGTTAAAGACATTAGTTTAGACAGGCAAAAAAATGAAGAATTAAAATTCCAACAAAGAATCTTTAAATCATTCATCAAAAGCACTCCTCTTGCCGTTGCCATGCTTGATGTAAACATGAATTACCTTGTATACAGTGATTTTTGGATTAAAAACTATTCTTTGAATGAAACTAATCTCGTAGGTAAAAATCATTACCAGGTCTTCCCGGAGATAAAGAAGGCATACCCTCAATGGCTAGAGCTTCATCAACGTTGCCTTAAAGGCGAAACAATCAAGTGTGAGGGAGAGAAATTCATCCGTGCTGATGGCAATGAAGAATGGATTCGTTACGAGCTGCATCCTTGGTTAGACTTAGATGGCAAAATTGCAGGTCTCATCATGTTTACAGAAGTTATTACAGAACAAGTTAAATCAGAAGAAGAGCTACAACGTAAGACCGTCGAGCTTGAAAGATCAAATATTGATCTTGAATATTTTGCATACATTACTTCTCATGACTTAAAAGAACCTTTAAGAGTTATTGCAAGTTATTCTAAGCTTTTAGAAAAGAAATTAGCCAAGTTCAACGTCAAAGATGAATCAATTTCTTCATATGTTGAATACATAACTTCATCAATCGACAGAATGCAAGATATGATAAATGACATTCTTGCATACTCGCGAGTGGGGCGTAAAACAGTCTACGAAGAGGTTAGCATTGATAGAATCTTAAAAAATACCTTAATTGATTTATCAACCATAATTATTGATAAAGATGCAAAGATTTCTTTTGATATATTGCCAACTATGATCGTCTGCGAAAGTGAAATTAGACAATTATTCCAGAATTTAATTTCCAATGCTCTTAAATTTATTAACCCAGGTAGAACTCCTGTAATTCGGATCTCATCAAAAATGCTTAATGAAAATGTTTGGCAATTTTCCGTAAGTGATAATGGT
Source organism: uncultured Gammaproteobacteria bacterium (assembly GCA_964420165.1). GTDB lineage: Bacteria > Cyanobacteriota > Vampirovibrionia > LMEP-6097 > LMEP-6097 > CAYQSL01. The sequence goes on from CAYQSL010000002.1 coordinate 18,860, forward strand.
ATAGGAATCGAAGCGGAATTTTTCGAGAGAATATTTATTATTTTCCAACGCCTACATACAAGAGAAGAGTTCGAAGGAACTGGTATTGGTCTTGCATTGTGCAAGAAAATCATTGAAAACCATAATGGCAAGATCTGGCTCGAGTCAAAATTAGGAGAAGGTACCACTTTCTTTTTCACAATTTCGAACATGAGTGCAAATAATAAGCAGCCTGTTGAAATAAGCAATTTAATAGGGTAAACTTTGCTAGGTTAATCCACCCGGGTGGATTAACTAAAAGGATTGGACCACATGACATTTTTTGATTTTTTTGGTATAGCAAATTGCTTTGAAAATAAAGCTAAACAGGATGCTCTGAGTAAAGTACAAGCAATCATTGAATTCAAACCCAATGGAGAAATTCTTTCGGCTAACGAGAACTTTCTAAAAGCACTTGGATATAGACAATCTGAAATTAAAGGTAAGCACCATAGCATGTTCTTAGAATCAGACTACGCTAAAAGCCGTGAATATTCTGAATTCTGGGAGTCTCTCAAAAACGGAGAATTCCAAGCTAAAAGATTTAAACGCATCACCAAAACAGGAGATGTAATCTGGATACAAGCTTCTTACAATCCTCTAAAAAATATTTTCGGACAGGTCTATAAAATTATTAAGTACGCTGTTGATATAACAGAACTTGTTAAAGCCGAAGAGAGTTCTCAGAAATTAATAGAAGAAGGACTGCGCTATCAACAAATGATAGATGGAGTGCCGATAAATATTCTACTTGCAGACTTGAATGGAAATATAATCAGCGCTAATCCTGCATCAATAAACACTCTAAAGAAACTTGAACGTTTAATACCAATTAAAGCAGAGCAAATAATTGGCAGCTCTTATAATATTTTCCATAAAAATCCTGAACATCAAAAGAAATTATTAGCAAATCCAAACAATCTTCCCCATGCAACCGAGATCACAGTTGGCGAAGAGAAACTTGATTTGCTAGTTACGCCAATCTTTGACAAAGACAAAAACTATACAGGTCCTATGCTTACATGGTCTATAGTCACAGAACAACGTAAAGTAAAAGATATGGCAATTATTAGTAAATCTAAAATGGAATCAGAAGTCCTTTCTCTTGTAGATGACACTAAAAATGATTCTGAAGAATTACAAAAGACTGTCTGTACCGTAGTTACAGCTACTGAAGAAATGATTTCAAGCATACAAGAAATCTCTAAAAATACTACACAAGCAGCTGATATGTCGGGGAAAATGGTTGATGCAATTTCTCTAACAGAATCAGTTATTGGAACACTTGAACAAAATAGTAAAGAGATTGAAGATATAGTAAAAACCGTAACTACTATTGCAAATCAAACTAATTTACTTGCTTTAAACGCCACTATAGAGGCAGCTCGTGCCGGTAAAGGTTTTGCAGTAGTTGCAAATGAAGTTAAAGATTTGGCAGCACAAACTTCAGATGCAACAGAAAAAATCAAGACAAAGATTGAATCCATTCAAATGCAAACAAAGGCTGCAATGGATTCAATTAAACTTAGTAGCGAATCAGTTAAATCCATTAATCATATGGTTGTTTCAATAGCAAGTGCTGTCGAAGAGCAAACTGCCGTTACTAACGAAATCGGCAAGAATATGAGTACCGCAAGTAGTCGTATAAATAACTTTGCAGGGAGTATCCAAAATATACAAGATACAGTCCAAACTAATATTGCTTTAATACAAGTCTAAGAGTGGAAATCTACTTGACTCGTCTGTAGTACGGGAAAGACCCCTCTATCTTGTATTCGAAATTATCAGAAGGTAATTTTGAATTTATATAGTCTACTTGACCAAGTAGCAGAAAACCATTTAAGTTTATTTTCTTTGCAAGTCTTTCGACTATGCTTCTTTTAGTCTCATCGTTGAAATAAATCAAAACATTTCTACAACTAATAAAATCGACATTAGGAATATCACTAGAAAAATCTTCGACTAAATTTGAAGTTTTAAAAGTAACTTTTTGACGATATTCATCTTTTACTTGCCAGTATTTTTCATCTATCTGCTTAAAATACTGTCTCAAGTAAGTTTCAGGAAGACCTCTATTAAGCTCGTGTGCCTCGTAAATACCTTGCTTGGCTTTATTAATGATTTGAGCTGAAATATCTGTAGAGAAGAGATTTAAAGCCCAGTTTCTTAGCTCCGGAAACTTTTCATAAAGCATAAAAAGGATACTATATATTTCTTGACCAGACGACCCAGCAGCAATCCACATATAGAGTGATTTCTTTGCACGATTGTCATCAATTAATTTCTGAAACATGAAAGTTTCCATGAAATTAAAATACTTAGTGTCACGAAAGAACATAGTCTCGTGTACAGTTAAATTCTCAAACAAAGCCTGAGACTCCATTTTCTTAGCTCCAGCTACTAAGGCTTTCAGAAAAACGTCCTTACTTGCCACATTGGAGATTTTCCTAACAGTCTCAAATTGCTTTTTAACAATGGGATGCAGTCTTGGTGCAAAAACCATACCAGTCTTATTTTTAATATAATCTAATAACTGCTCTGTCTCAGTAATATTTAATTCATTGTCAATTTCTTTAGTTAATTCTAGGTCAGACATTTGCTATAAATTCCCCTATCTCATTTATTGGTAAAACATAATCACTCAGACCTCTTTCAAATACAGCTTTTGGCATTGCCCAAACAACTGAACTTGCTTGATCTTGAGTAATAGAAAAACAATCAAGATTATCTTTCAAAGTTTTCACTCCATCGGCCCCATCTCTGCCCATGCCTGTAAGAATAGCGGCCACTACACTTTTTTTATAAATTTTTGCAACCGATTCGAACAAAACATCTACCGAAGGGGTGCAAAAGTTTACAGCTGGACCATATATACTATCGACAGTTTGAGTATCGATCATGAGCATATGTTTACCACCAGCAGCAATATATGCATGACCCGGTTTTATGGTAGTTTTTTCTGACACTTCTATCACTGGAATTTTACAGCTTCGAGTCAATGATTCCGCCAATATTTTCGTAAAATTCTCTGGCATATGCTGAACAATAAGAATAGGGAACCTAAAGGTTGAAGGAATTTTTTTTAGCACTTCTTCAAGTGCAGCAGGACCACCCGTAGAAGATCCAATGACAACTAATCCAGGGTTCTTAACTTTTGGTTTAGTTAATTTGATTTGACTCTTCTGAGTTAGGGCTGTAGTACTTTCTTCTACTCTTGGTCTGCTAACTAATTTAGGTCTACTTCTTACATTGGTGACTATCGAAACAATCTTTTCCTTTAAGTTAGCCTTGAGTTTATCCAAACTATTTGTTTCATCTAAAGAGGCTGAGGGTTTTTGAATATAATCCTTAGCACCAGCAAGCAAACAATCAATTGTTTGCCGACTTCCAGAATTAGTAAGTGAGCTAAAAACCATTACTGGTGGCTTATTTACTAAGTTGTTTCTCGACTTAAGCTCTTTTAAGAATTCCAAACCATTCATTTCAGGCATTTCATAGTCCAGTAAGACCATGTCAAACTCTTTAGAAGCTATTTTTTCTAATGCAACCTTACCATTAATGGCTTCATCAATGATTTCAATTTGATCATCATCCTTAAAAAAAGTTTTCAGTATTTTTCTTATTAATGATGAGTCATCAACGAGAAGTAATTTAATTTTTTGCATTAACCCTTTTATACATTTGCTTCTGCAAATAAATCATTTACAATCTTCTTTTCATCTAAGAGAAGCAGCATATTTTCTCCCATATTATATACACCTCTTAAATAAGAATGAATATTTCCAGGGATGTTACCAGGAGTAACATTGAAGCTATTTTCAGGCAAATTCAATATCTCGTTAACATTGCCAATTTCAAGACATACTTTTTTATTGTTATATCTTACGATGAGACTTTTTGCTATTTCTTTCTCAGCCGCATCAATATCATTAATTTCCAGGATATTCACTAATTTTCTTGAAACCATAATTTCACCTCTAAGATTTAGAAGCCCTTGAACACTGCTTCTACTTCCAGGAGTTGCGGTAACTTCACTCAAATTAATAATTTCACTTACCGAGTCCAATTTAATTCCAAAGAATAAGTCTCCTAACTTGAAGCTAATAACGCTATTTGCAGAATCAAAGAGTTGGACTTCTTTATATTCATGCTTATTAATGTTGTCAGTTGAACTGTTTTCTAAAGATTCTGCTGGAACAGAAGATCCTAACATTGTTCCTAAGTAATCTTCTAAATTGAGAACCTCATAGATTTTGTCTTTAATTAAAGTAGTACCCATAATAAATTCTGAATTCTCACACGCTTCGACATCATATTTCTCTTGTAGCAAAGCCTGATTATTACCAACGTCTACTGCAATACCATGACCATTAAATTCATAATATAAAGTTTTGATAGTTGCATCATCTGTATTTTCATTACCAATTGAATTGCAGCCCAATAATTTAAGTAAGTTTATTACTCGAATTACTTTGCCATTAAATTTAGCAAAAGTGCCAATTTCTCTTACATCAAGATCGGACTTTTTAATTTCCTCAATCCTACTAGTTTTATTCAATGGGATTAAATAGTTCTTACCATCAGCAAGCATAAAGGCAAGTGTTAAATCACTTGAATTTGAACCTGATTGTAGTGCTTTATTTTCTTCTTCAGCATTGATTTTATCAATTTTAGAAAGTTCAGCAATCTTACTAGGATCAAGTATTAGAGCGACTTTACCATCACCCATAATTGTAGCTCCAGCATAGTATCTAAAATCTTGATCAGACTCTAAAGGCTTAACTACTATCTCGATAATGTCAGTTACTTTATCAATAACCAAACCATATCTATAACCGTCTGCATTAATAACCACATAATTCAGAGTATCGTTATTAAGTAAACTATTCTCGGCATCAGTCTCAATGCCAAGAACTTTAGTCGAATAGGCAAGAGGCAGTATATTACCTCTCAAGCGAGTAAATTTCTGACCGGCAATATCATCAAAATTTTCTAAATCTTCTTTATTTACAGATGCTACTTCTTGCACTGCACTTTGAGGAATAGCATATCTTTGATTATTAATAAGAACTACCACACCAGGAATAATGGCCAAAGTAAGTGGTAACCTCATTTTCAAATGAGTACCTTTACCTTCAATACTGCTAAGCTCAACATTACCATTGATCTTCATGATATTAGAACGAATTACATCCATACCAACACCACGACCAGAAATATTAGAAGCTTGATCTTTAGTAGAAAATCCTGGATGAAAAATTATATTTAGAATTTGTTGATCATCCATTTGCTCAAGTTCTTCTTCAGTATGAATACCTTTCTCAATTGCTTTACGTTTCAATACAGCTCTTGAAATACCTTTACCGTCGTCAACAACATCTACATAGATCCAGTTACCACGGTGTTCTGCAGAAAGTTTAACTGTACCTTTTGGACTTTTACCAGCAGCAATTCTTTCTTCAGGCATTTCAATACCATGATCACAGCAATTACGAATGATATGAGTCATTGGATCAGTAATAGCTTCGATAATAGTTTTATCAAGCTCGGTATTCTCACCATGCATTTGAATATCAATTTCCCTACCTAGCTGTGAAGCTAAGTCTCTGACTATTCTTGGCATTTTAGACCACACTACCGATATTGGCTGCATTCTAGTAGTCATCAATGATCTTTGAATTTCTCCAGTGATCATGTCTAAGTTAGTAAAGCTTCCGCCAAAAGCAGTTGATGGATTAGTTTTAGACAATTCTAAAATTTGATTACGAATCAGAACCAATTCACCTGCCAAGTTCACCAAATGATCAAGACTATCTACATCTACTCTAATAGTTTCTTTGACTTTCGTAGGAGCTTTCTGTTCTTTATTAGTTTCTTTTTTAGGGCTCTCAACTTTTTTCACTTCCACATTTGCAGTTTCTTTTACAGTTTCATCTTTTATCCCTTCATATAAACCTAATGACTTTAAGGCTTCAATTTGATTTGCATCTAGCTCTGGGACTTCATCACACAATTCAACTTCAGCTACTGTTTCATTTTTATTACTTGGTTCTTCATAAAGGCCGAGAGACTTTAAAGCCTCAATTTGATTTGCATCTAATTCTTGAACTTCGTCAGTATCAAGATTAGAAGAATCTTCAACTTCAAAAGAAACATCTTCAAGTTCTGGTCTTTTCAGAGCTTTACCAGATTTAAAATCTGCTTCAAAGCCAACTAACTGTTCAATTAATTCAGGATATTTATTAGTACCATCAGTACCTTGCATTTGAATAACTTGAAACATTGATTTCATTGCATCACAAACGCCAAGAAAAGTTGAGATCAAAGCCTTATTAACAGTGCCTTTCGACTGTCTTATCAAGTCAAGGACATTCTCTGATTTATGAGTTAAAGATTCAAGATTACCAAATGCCAAAAAGCCACTTGCACCTTTAATGCTATGAATTTGTCTAAACATCGAATCAATGACACTTGGGGACTCAGGATTTTTTTCCAGATCAAGTAAATTATTTTCAAATTCTTCTAAGTTTTCAGAGCAATCAGTAATAAACTCCGAAATCATCTCTTGCATATCATCCATAAATTCTTTCTACCCGGCTTTACATAAAACATTGAGGGTATTGCTGCTAAATCAATTGATTGATTTACAAGAGTTTATACCTGGGTCATTTTATTTAAAAAAATTTTCTTCCTAGGGTTAGTTTTCTTTAATTGTGGGAAAGTTGTTTCTATGCTTTTAGACGAAGATACAAGTAGCGCAATTGCCGAAATCGGCAACCTTTGCATAGCAGGTGGTTCTAACCAAATATCAAACTTCTCCGAAGAGATGGTAGATATTAGTGTAGTTAGTGCAACCATAAGAACTAAAGAAGAGATCATGCTCGAAATAGATCCTTCAGACACTTGCAAAGTTTATTCAAAGCTTGATGTAGACGGCGATGTAAAGGGAAACTTTATCGTTCAGTTCTCAGAGGAAATTCTAGAGAATACATTAGCTAAATTCCCAAAAATGCTTTCTGTTAAAGAAAATAAAAACAGAGATGCAAAACTTTTTGAATTAGTTGGAAATTTCTTTGAAGGATTTTCTCAAGGTCTTTCTGGAATGACTGGCTTAGAAGCAAAAGCTGTAGGAACACCAGAATTAATTACAGATTTTGATTTCACTAACTTCCCAGAGAAAGTTTTATGTTTTAATTCAGTTATTACAGTTGGAGAAGATAGGATTGATTTCACCGTCTACTTCTTTTCAAATGCTGATGTTCTAATACCGAAAGTGCTTGAATCACTTGGTATGGCTTAGATAACGGATTAATAAGGATTTAAGGATAAATTTTATGGCAAACGTATTAGTGGTAGATGATGCAAGTTTTATGAGAAAGAGAATGATCTCAGTTCTTGAAGAGCTTGGACATTCAGTTGCAGGCGAAGCAGAGAATGGTAAAGAAGCAATTGGCATGTATGTTAAATTAAAGCCAGATCTTGTTTTATTAGATATCACAATGCCAGAAGTTAGCGGCAAAGACGCTCTCAAACAAATTATCAAAATTGACAAAAATGCTAAAATTGTCATGTGTTCAGCACTTGGCTCAGAGCAAGTGATTGCAGAATGTATAGTAGCTGGTGCAAAAGCTTATATAGTGAAGCCTTACAACAAAGAAAAAGTTGATGAGACTATCAAAAAAATAATTGCTTAGCTATTAATTTATTTTCTAATCCTCAAGATATTCATTCTTCAAGAGAATAATCAGTTTTGATTTTCTGTAATATAAACTCACTAATATTTATTTAAAATAATTAATAAAGCAAACTGATAAGGGAATATCTTTGAAAAAATTTTCGATATTGATTTAAGTCAATAAAAATTCAAAAGGTAGTTATTCATATTAACTCAAAATGATTCAAGCTTCTATATTTCAAAATTGATTTAAGTCAACATGATAAGTTCGTATTACTAAAATAGTCCTTCAAAGGAATGACGTAATTTTTTATTTTCTCTGATATTTTTTTTTATAGAGTGGAATAGAATTCTAGGTGATACCCCGCATCAAGGAGAGAGAATGGATATACTGAATTTATTAGATCATAAGAAAAACTTAGAAGCACAAAACAAGCTTGCAGCACTTGATAAAGTACAGGCTGTGATTGAGTTTGACCCCCAAGGCATTATCATCATTGCTAATGAAAACTTTCAAAAAACATTAGGCTATAGCCAACAAGAAATTCAAGGTAAACACCACAGTATATTTGTTGAAAAAGAATACGCACAAAGTAATGACTATAGAGATTTTTGGACAGCCCTAGCTAGAGGTGAATCTCAATCAAGAAGATTCAAACGTATTACCAAAAATGGTGGTGAAATATGGATACAAGCTTCTTACAATCCATTAAAAGATCAAAATGGCAAAGTGTATAAAGTAATTAAATTTGCAATTGATATTACTGAACTGGTAAAAACCGAGCAAGCTGCTACATTGCTTGCTGATGAAGGTGCAAGATTTAAACAGATGATAGACGGTATGCCAATCAATGTTTTAATGGCAGACCTGAATGGAACTATTATCAGTGCAAATCCGGCATCAATTAAAACTTTGAAAACACTGGAAAGATTGTTACCGATTAAAGCAGAACAAATTGTTGGACAGTCTTATGATATTTTTCATAAGAACCCTGCTCATCAAAGAAAGATGTTAGCAACTGCAGCAAATCTTCCTCACCAAGCGGTTATTGCAGTAGGTGAAGAAAAATTAGATCTGTTAATTAATCCTATTTATGATCAAAAAGGAGCTTATTCTGGTGCAATGCTTACTTGGTCTGTGGTTACAGAACAAATAAGAGTTAAAGATCAAGAAATAAGAGTCAAGAAAGAACTTGGTGAGACTATTACTACATTGAAATCTTCTTCACAGAACTTAGAACATACTTCGGAAGAATTAAGCTCAAGTGTAAATAGAATCGCTAGCAGTTCTAATGAAGTTCAGAACTATGTAAACAGCGTTAGTGTTGCTACAGAGGAAATGATCTCAAGTATTAGTGAAATTTCCAAGAACACGGATAAAGCTGCAAAAATGACTCAGGATGCAGTTACACAAATGGAGAGTACTGAGACTATCATTAAAAACTTACAAGATCGTAGTGATGAAATTGCATCAATCTTGAAAGTTGTAACTGAGATTGCAAATCAAACAAACTTACTTGCATTGAACGCTACTATTGAAGCGGCTCGTGCAGGTGAAGCAGGTAAAGGCTTTGCGGTAGTTGCAAATGAAGTAAAAGAACTTGCTAATCGTACCGCTGAAGCAACCGGAGATATTGGCAATAAGATCTCTGCAATCCAAGCAGAATCTGCAAATGCACTTAGTTCTATTGGAGTAGCTTCTACATCAGTTAAAACCATCAATGAAGTTGCTGTAACTATAGCTGGTTCAGTAGAAGAGCAAACTGCTGTAACTTCTGAAATTGGTAAGAGCATGAGAAGTTCAACTGAAAGAGTAGCTGAAATGAGTTCTGATATTACTAGTGTTGCAGATTTAGTGAAGAGTAATGTTGACAGAACTCTTGAAATCAATGATGTAACTGTCAAACTTGTTTCGCTAACGAACTAATTAGATTGAATAACAATTCCCCCCAAGGTAAAAGGCTCATATTAATGAGCCTTTTTTTATGGAAGCTAGAAATCACCTATATAATGTACTTGTTACGAGGAATAATATTTAAGCATCCATGCCAATTAACCCAGAACATCAAAAAAAGATACAAACTCTCGGCGAAATTATCGCGATAGAAGCAAGTAACAAACTCGCTTTTTTACTAAATAAAAAAGCTAAGGTTACTTTTAAACAAGTTACTAATACTAATGTCATAGAAGGCAAATTTATTATTAAAACCAATTGCTTCCTTTTAACTTCAAGTTTTGAGAATGAGGTGCTTGGCTCTAGTAACATTCTTTTCAATAATCAATTAGTGCAATGTGTCGCTGATTTAGTCATGGGCGGAGAAGGCAGCGCAGATGAAAATGTTCAGCCTGATGAAATGAACCAAGGCGTTTTTGAAAATAGCGCAGCATCTTTAGTTGACGCAATCATTACACGTTTAAATAGTCTAAAAGAAGATCTTCAACTTAAAGTCAAAGAGCATAAACAAAGACAATTATCCAAAAATAAATCTGCCACTCTTGGGATTCCTAAAGATCTCCAAGATCCAGTAGTTATAAGATTTGATGTGAATATTCCAGGCAGAGTTAATGTAACTATTGATGTTGAACTTGGATCTGATTTAGTTAATCATGTTACTGAATCCTTAATTGAAGTTTTAGATACCTTTGATCTTCAAGAATTTGAAACAAAAGTTCGAACAGAATATTTCGGAGATGAAGCTCCGAAAGAGGAAGAAGAACAAGCTCCAGTAATAGAAGAGCATGACGTAGATAAAGAAATTAATGAACTGAGAAATTTTGGCTTTCTTACAGATATTAATTTAGATCTTATTGTAGAACTTGGTAGAGTACAAATGGCAATGAAAGATGTTTTAAAACTTGGCAAAGGCTCTGCAATTGAGCTTGATAGAACTACTAATCAACCAGTAGATTTGTACGTGCACAACCAGCTTGTAGCCAAAGGAGAAATCGTTGCTGTAGATGACTGCTTTGGTCTTAAAGTTACCGAGATTTTAGGCAAATTAGATTTAAGTACTACATTTAAGTAAACTAGCTTTTTATTAGATACAATAAGTACCTAATGAATCTCTCTTACTTACTTATATCTGGACCAGATTCTGAAAGCTTTCTACAAAGGCAAACTTCAAATGAAGTTACTAAGCTTAATTCAGATGAAGGTATTTATACTGCCTTCTTAGATCCAAAAGGCAAGATTAAAGCTCTGACTTATCTAATCAAAAAATCGAATCAAGAATTTTATTTAATTACTAAAAACGCCGAGCAAACTAAAAATCATTTAGAGAAGTTTGTGATTACTGAGGATGTAGTTATTAGTAGTGTGGATTGCTTCGCTCCGCTCGCAATGACGGATGATGTTCTCCTGGAAGACTTCACAGAAGAAGATACTCTCATTAAACTTGATCTTATAGAAAAATATGTGAGCTTCACTAAAGGCTGCTTCCCAGGTCAAGAAGTGCTTTCTAAGTTCAAGAATATTGGCATGCGTAAACGTGAAGAGCGCTCACAGAATTATACTGAAGAAGCTTTAGAAGTTTTTGCACGCGCTCAAGAAGCTAATCAAAGTGAAGCTTATGATCAAGCAATCGAATTATTACGCAAGGCTCTAACAGAAAATCCCAAAAATGAAGATGCTTATGAGTCACTTGGGGTGATACTTGCAAAGCAAGGCAAAATTACAGATGCAATTAAAGTTATGCATCAACTAGAAATGATTAATCCAAATTCAATCATGGCGCAGACTAATTTATCTATCTTCTATATGAAGCTTGGTGACAAGGAAACAGCTGAAGAGCATAAAGCTAAAGGTACTATTTTGCAATTCGATGCTGCGCTGAAGAAGTAGCTAATGATAGCGATGGAGCAGCGCGTCTTCTAGACCCCATAGCTGTAGGAATATGCCAGAAGCGCTGAACCATACGTTTGGACTCCGATTCTTGAACCTCATCTTCTACATTATTTAATTCAAGTAATTGAATTGCATCTGGCTTAACTAGTTCTATAAATTTTTCTGTAAGCCTTTCACCGTAACCATCATAGAAAGTGTATCTTGGAGGATGATGTCCTTGAGCATTCTGAGCTTGGTAATATGCATTCTGTAGAGTTGTTGCTTTTTGAATCAATGCTGGTAAATCTTTAATTTGATCATAGAGGTAATTACCAAGCTCACTATTTCTCTTAATTTCATGACCAATCATATTTCCTAAGATCATTTCTTTTGGTCTTAAAGTATTTTCAGTATGTCTAAGTTCCTCTCCTAAATAATCTAAATCAGGCCAACCATGATCAAAACTTGCAATTGCTTTATGCAAAAAATCTTCAAGCGTCACTCTAAAGCTATGTATAGTCCTTCTTACTGGAGCTTCCTCTAATTCTTTTTGCAATTGCAGTTCAGCTTCTGCTCTTAAGTTTGCCCGCTTGGGACAATCGGGGGTAAGAGTTTTCTCTTCTATGGCTTAAACGTCCTTGTATCAGCATGTTTATATTTTTTGAATAATTTTCAGTAGCTAGTCAATTCTAAAGCAAAGCTTACGAAGGGAAAATATATTTACTGAATATTTTCACTCAGTATCAAAATAAATCTTATTTAATAACGTCCAAAGAACTTCATATTCCTGTTACCTTTTATAAAGTTTTTCTTTTCAAGCCCGGATGAAAACCAGCCCTACTACATTTTATAGAACTAATTTTTTCGGCCCTTTTGCGGCGATCTTACTTGCTGCCAGTCAAATTCAAGGGCAAGTAAAACAAGATTTACCAGCACCACCCCCACTTCCAAATGGCATATATGACATAACGCCAGAGATCCACAAAGCGACCCCCTCACCTGAAGAAAAAAAGAAAATTGAAAGCGAGATACAAGAAATTTTCTATCAAATATTTGAAAAAAAATTAGACGGGAAAATCCTTTACGATTTATATAAGGCACTTGAACGTAAAGTAGATTCAGTCAGAGGGAGAATAGATCCTCAAACATATTTACCAGATTTTAGCGAAGAATTTAACAAGAAACAATGTATCTCTGTAACAGATTTTAAAAGCGAATTAAATAAAGTAACCACAAAACTATCAAATAAAGCAAATTTAGAAACTACACTTGAAGCTATTGATAGCTATCGTGAATTATGCAACAAGGACCTTAATCGCAGATTCCGGGAACTCTGCTTACAAATCCCGTTTGATGCATATTCCGATGATTTTAGAATCGCGCATGAGGCTTTCCAAAAGAAAATCTCCGAAGCGATAATTACTGAATTCGACTCTCTACAAAACTATCAAAAATTAGATACTCAATATCTAAAAAAAATTAGGAAGTTGAGCAATCATCTAGCAGAGCTTCATAGTGTTGGGCATGAGCACGTAACAAGCACCTTATTTAATTATTTATCTAGCAGCCAGAAAATTATAGATTTCTCAAAAAAATATAGAGTTTTAAATTCTTTCCCTGAAGTTAATGTATTCTTCAAAGAAAAGATTTTACCAAAATTTAGCGACGCAAAGGCAGTCCTAGACGGCAATAAAGCAGAACTGGAAAAATCAACACAATATATTGGCTCAATTATTTTACGTTTAAATTCCATATTAAATAGTTCAAATAGTTCTGAATCTAAAGATTTATTTTTTAAAGATCTAAACTCAGAAATTGTTAATTTCCACATCAAAACCATTTTGACAAACGATGAAAAAACACAAAAAGATTCACTAGAGAATCTTAAGAAGCAATTAGATTGCCTTATCGACGAACTGAGCTCTCGAGCAGAACTCAACCAAGTTGAAATTCCAATTGAGCTCTACAGCCTACTAAAACTTAACCCTAAAACTGAACAAAAAGAGATTTACTACCAACTACTGACTCTTGCAAGTAAGTCCCCAGAAATCAAAATAGATCCATCCTTATTGAGACAGGCTCAAAATGATCTTACTGAAGTAATCCAAGGCAATGCGGACACTAAAACCAAACTCCAACTAAAGAATTTCCTTGCAAACTTTCTAGTAGCCGATCTTAAAGCTAATAACTTTGATCAAAAGTTTCAAAGCTATTTATCCCAGGCAAAAATTAACTTTCACAAAAATACTCAAACTTATATTCCAAATTTTTCCAATACTTCAACTGTGTTACTTGATTTACTAGAAACAGTAGGCAACCCCAGCTTACTTACTGATTTACCAAGACACTCTAATCCAGTCATAGCAAGCAATTTCAAGATTCCTAAAAATGAAAAACCAAACATCAAACATCTTCAAGCTTTCAACCAAAGATACATAAACAGTTGGAAATTTTTTGAAGGAGTTGTTTTTACAGCTCAACAGCTCTCAAAACAAGGGGAGAAACTCGATCCATACCGTCGACGTGATGGAACTAAACTTGCAGAACAATTAAGTAAAAATCTAGCTAGTCTCAGACATGAGATTTATTCTAAATTTAGCCTTGAAGAAAGACCTCATGCCGAATTCCATCAAATTGCAGATGCTTATATACATGGTATAAGTTTCGGAAACTTTCTAGAGAACCAAGCTTATCTTCCTCTTAGCCCAACTAGCCAAGATGAGGAATTTGATGATGATTGTATGCCTCATAGTCCAAATTTTGTTTCTAATAAAATTAATTTCTATCGCAATACGTCAGCAAAAAAATATCGTACAGAAGATGAGCCCTATACTTTTCCACCAATCATAGAGTTGCGCTCTAGACTTCCCTTAGAGTTTAGTGGTAAAGCACCTTCTACATTAGATACACAATTAACGAAAGGAGATCAAGCTTTCATTTTAGGTGCAGTTTCGGTACTGCCAGATTTTAATACCGCACAAATAAACCTGACCAAACGCTTACAAGACCGTTATGCTCAAGTGATTAAAATAAAGTATCCATATACTAGTCATATTCTTCTAGGTGAAAGCTTTCGTGATTTCTTTGTAAATAGCGCAATTCAATCAATAAAGAAAGAGAACCCTGATATTCCATTGGAATTATATGGCAGTTCAGTAGAGAAAATTAAATGAAAACAACTTGGTTACAGTCTTTAACAAATAAAGTCATCGCAACTCCTGTTGCAATAGCACTTGCCGCTGGTGCTATTAGAGGTCAAGAAGCGGGACCAGCTTTTCCCGCAGCTCCACTTTTACCAGCAGTGCACCCAGAATTCCCTGAACCACCGCCTTTACCTGAATCAGTTCCGGTAAAACCAAAAGCTTCTAACTTTCCACCCTTCATAGGCAAATACTTGCATCGAACACCTGCTCAAAAACAAAAAGAATTAGAGAGGGAAGTAAAAGGGTTATTTTTTTATATGCTGAGACCTAAAGCTTATCCTTATGATACTTATAAAGTGTTCAAGAGGAAATTAGCTGAGTTAAAAAAAATTACTGATCCAAAATTGTATCCACCTCAGTTTGCAAAGGATTATATAAAGAATCAGAGCATATGTGTATCTGAACTAACAAATGAACTAGAAGCTCTCTCAGAAAATTTTTCTCAGGATTCTGATCTTGATACTTTAATTAGTACTATCAATAGCTTTCGCAATTTATGTCGCAAAGATCTCGAAACAAAGTATGTAAATCTTTGTTTCGAACTAGAAGTAGAAAATTACGATGGAATTTTCGGTCCAGCGCTTGAAGGACTGCAAACCAAGATCTCTGAACGCTTGATTAAAGAGCTGAATCAACTTAAGGAATCTAAAAACATTGACCCTAGCTATCTAGGTAAAGTACAGAAGATTACCACAAGCCTTGCCAATCTCTATAGCCTTAACGACGAACATCCAACACCTAAATTATTTTCTATTTTATATCCATATGTAACAGTTAACTATCCAAGAGAAGAATATCGTGATTTAAATAGATTCCCACTTGTAGAGGAGGATTTTAAAGAAGAAATATTACCTAAAATATCAGAACCAAAGCCTGTCTTAGATGGCAATCAAACCAGAATCAAAGAATTTACCAATTACAACAGTTCAATTTTAAAACTGAATAATGTTCTGAATCATAGTAATGCATCTGATACAAGAGAGAAATTTTTATGCAGCGTTGATTCTCAATTAACAAACTTTTTTATTCAAGCAGTAGTTGATCCTAATCAAGAAACTAGGCAAAAATCCTTGCTCAATCTCAAGGAACAACTTCTATCTTTTATACCTAGTCTTACTGAAAAAGATAACTATAAACATTTTATGTTTTTAAAAGGAGAGCTCGATCGTAGTTTCAATTCTGATGCAGATTATGAAGATATTTATTACAGACTAATACAAACTTCTTATATAGTAGATTCTCAACTTGAATCATTTAATGCAACTCATATAAATTTGAATCTCGAATTATTGAATAAAGCTCAACAAGATCTAGCTAAAGTCATTGACGGAACTGCTAGTCCAGCAACTGAAGCGCATTTAAAAGAATTCCTTTCTGACTATTTAGTTGAAGCAACAGCGTGGGATTGCGAATTTGAAAACACTGTACAGAGCTTCACCGCAAATTTAAATTCAGAAAAATACCCACAATCCCCCAAACAAAATTTTTGGAACAATCAGTCTGTGATTTTTCAAGATTTAATCAGGACAGTATTAACACCTGACTTCTCACATATAGGCTTAGCTAAACATCCAAATCCCTTTATTGCAGATGCTTTCAATATCAATAAAATGATTCAAGGTCGGAAACATACTATCGAAGATCTAATTGAAGTTAATAGAAGATATTTAAAAGCAATGAATCTTTTTGAATCAGCCTTTCTGCTGGCACAATCAAAAATTAATAATCCTAATCTCATCGATAGACTTGCTAATCTTTATTATGGAATCGAAAAAGAAATTGCTCAAAAATTTTCTCGACCGTATCCCTTTTCTGAGTTTCCAGCAATGATTGATGAATTGACTCTAGGTGCAGTTTACGGTCATTACTTGGAATCTCAATTTCAAAGCCCGCCTAGCCTTAAAGCATCTTTATACGCTACAGGGGAAAGTTGTGTAATTCCCTCAAAAATAATTAAAGACCGTGCTTCAAAACTTGGATTTACAAATTCAACTGATATAGAAAAAAATTTCCCAGATAGAACAAGAATCCAATCTCGCTTAAATTTTAAGTTTCTCGGAGAAGAGCCCTCTAGCTCAAATGGCTTTCTAAATAGAGATGACCAAGCTTTTATTATTGGGGCACTTATCGCAATACCTTGTCATAACGCGAATAGCCTTAATTTAAATAACCGGCTTGGACCACGTTTTGATAAAATAATTTCCAGTCGCTTTTCAGATAATAAGCATTTGATCACAAAGGAAATAAAGCAACACTTCATCAAGGTAGCTATTGATTTAATAGAAGCAGAAAATCCAGGCATGATTACACCAGAACCTGAAGAAGCTAAAATTACCAAAAATTCTAATAGTTGAGCATTTTTTTAAGCTAAAAAACTACTATAATCTTCCCTTGGTGCATAAACAGGCGCGCCAATTTTTTTACTTAAACACAATTAGCAAAAGGATATAAATGTCAGACAAAAGAAATGTAATAGTTAGGATCGCAGGTGCAGCCGGAGATGGTATTGCTTCTACAGGTGAATTCTTAGGTAAAACTTGTTCTCGTATGGGACTTCACGTACTTGCATACAACTCATTCCAATCAGCAATTCGTGGTGGACATGTTTGGTTACAAATGGCAATCGGTCCGGACAAACAACTTTGTCATGGCGAGCAACCTGAAATTGCACTTCTATTTAATAAGACTAGCCCAGCAGTTCACGTTCCAGATATGAAAGCTGGCGGAATTGTTTTCTACAACGCAGGCACTATCAAAAAAGAAGAAATCGAATCTCTAAGAACTGATGTTCATTTCTATGGTTTGGATTTCAAAAAAATGACTGACGATGCAGGTCTTACTGCAGTTAGCCCAGTAATGCTTAACGTTATGCTTGCAGGCGCTCTAGTACAGGCTCTTTGCTTAGATGGTGCTGTTACTCGTGAGTTCATTCAACACAAATTCCAGAAGTAAGGTGATCAAGTTGTTGAATTGAACCAAGCAATTTTTAATTTAGGTTT
>CAYQSL010000003.1:0-29253 GCA_964420165.1 uncultured Gammaproteobacteria bacterium
GCATCAATAATGTCTTGGCTATTCATTAAGCAAAAAGCTCGCCATTCTTTATTGTTAGAAAAGGTACATGCTCTTGCTGAAAAAACCGGTCCGCTGACAACTTTTTTCTTTTTGCTAATTGAGAAACAAACAGTGACTACGCCTTCTTTGGCTAAGTTCTCACGTTCCTTGACAATCTTCGTGTCGACATGAAAATCTTGTGAATCATTGAATAAAATATTTCCAGTATCAATATGACCTGTGATAGTTAAGTTCTTGTTTGCAAGCTCTACTTGGTCACCATTGTCAATAATAAAAATTGAACCTGGATCAAAGCCACTGTCTACCGCTAATTGAGCATGCTTTATAAGTTGCCTAGTTTCACCAATTCCTGGGATAAAATGCTTCGGTCTAACAAGGTTAAACATGAATTTGAGTTCTTCACTAGCTGCATGAGTATCAGCGTGGATTCCTGCTTCTCTGCCACCAACGATCTTGACTTCTTTTAGGAAAAACTCGTCAGAGATTTTTGCCATAGTACGAACTGTGCCTGGAGATAAATCGGCACTGTTCATTACCATATCTCCTTCTTTTAGTTGTATCTCTAAACTTCTGTCAAAACCAATTTCTTCTAATTCACGTATTGCATCACCTTCAGGAGCTGTACAAAGAATCAATAAATCCTTGTCATTGTAATTAAGGATGTCTTTAATGCTTACAAGATTTTCTTCCTCGTAATCTAGACAGTCACTATCATTAAGCGCTTTTACTATTTCACGAGCGTCTCTGTTGAGTAAGGCAATTTTTCTGCCACACAATTTGGCAATATTAAATAAGTTTTGGATTCTGACTGTATTAGAATTGCAAGTATTAATAATGACTCTGCCTTTGTGAGACTCTATCGTTGACTTAAGTCTAGGATAGATTTCCAGTTCAGATTTGGTGTAACCTTCTTTCTCGGAATTTAATGAATCACCGATGTAAAGATCAATTCCCTCTCCGGTTTCAGCAGCAATTGAACCTACGCTAGTAATTCCAACCATGTCAGTTTTAACTCCATCAGTAGGTGTTTGATCAAGCTTGAAATTGCCGCTGTAAAAAATCTTAGAACCATTAGCTTCGATGTAACATGCATAAGACTCAACATTTGAGCTGGTTATACTAAATGGAATAACTTTAAATTGAGAGATCTGAATCGCTTCACGTGATTTAAATTCTGTCCACTCAATAGTCTCAGCAAATTCAGGACTTAGCTTGGCTTTGACTAAGCTAAGAGCAAGTTTAGAACCCATAACTTTTTTGATATTGCATTTGCTAATTAAATGATGCGCGCCACCACAATGATAATCATGAGCTGAACTAAGGACTAAGCCTTTGATCTGTGCAACTTTATTTATTAGATATTGGTACTCTGGGAAAATGTAATCCACACCTGGGGAATCATGACCGGGATAAAGCACTCCAGCATCTAAAATTAGGATTTCGTTTTCGCTAGTTTCTAAAACAAAAAGATTTTTGCCTTGTTCATGTAAGCCACCTAATGCGGTAATTACTAAGGTTTTTTTCTCGGATTTGGTTGTCATAATAAATTTCGACCTGAATTTAGGTCAAATTACCATTATATATGATTTGCAAAGACATATACAAATACTTTGATTAAGAGCTCTGTGCAAAAGACGATTCGGGCAGATAGCTTCTAGCTCTTAAAATACTTTCAGCTAATTCACTTTGTCTTTTCTTCATAATGTCATCTCTATGTTCATTAGCCTTGATCACAACATTCAATAAAGGTTGTTCTGCTGCTTTACCCATATTCATAAATCCTAAAGTTAATTCTTTTTCAAGATCTTCTAATAATGATGCTTCATGTAGTTCATAATAATTTGATCCATGAAATTGAAGAAGATCATTAATTGTTAGAGTTGTTTCTTGCTCATCATCTTTAGAACTGTTTTTAAGTTTGGTTATTAATATAGGTGCTTCACCTGTAGTAATATATGATCGATTTTGATATTCATCCAGATCTATTAATCGTGTTAATAAAGTATTTGTCAAAATATTTAGTGCTACTTTATTTGATTTTGATTTATTGAGATATTCAATTATGATTTCTCTTGCTTTGTTATTTTGCATAACTTCATTTAACATGCCAAAACTAGGAGTTTGCTCGTTTATGCTTTCTTGAATTAAATCATAAATATTTGAATTAGCTAAGGTACGTATGCGACTTAATCCAGGACCTTCCCAGGCTTCAATTGTATCTTTATTGTTATTGACTATTTTACTCACTTCTAGCAAAGTAGATTTTAAAGGCTCCGTTTGAATTTCATCCACTTGTTCTCTGAATCTTGATATGCTAGCGGCAAGGTAAACTAAGTTCTCTTTGTCAATATTCTTATGATATTTAGTATAAAGGTCTATAAGTATTTTTGGACTCTTTAACAAAGGACTTAAAACTAATAAATGATGTGCAAGACTAACAAAGTTTTCATTCAAGTTTTGCTTATGTATGATTTTTTGTAAATTCAAGATCAGAAGTTTTTTAATTGGAGTTCTCAAGCGCTCTTCTTTCGCAAGTGAATTAAGAATCAAGATAGAACAAAAGGCACTATCGGATTTACAGACTTCTGTTTCATTCTCTGAAAGGGTTATAGCTTGAATAAGTTTTTGAATTAAAATACCAGAAATCAAATGAGGATTATTAATAAGAAATTGGCTTGCAAAAAATTTATCCTCTCCCTTAGTTTGTTTACTTGTCAAAACTTTTACCATTTGTTCTGCTATAAATTTTGCGGAACTTGAGTTGTCTGTAATTTTTGTTTTGGAGATAGCTCCTAAAGCTTTCAATCTACTTTTACCTTTAAAAGTACCCAAGTTATTTTCGAAATCATTTATAAAAGTAGAATTGAGATCTAAGTTAAATTGACGTAATATATCTGCCGTCCATTCAAGAATATAAACTGATTCATTCCTTTTCTCTCTAAGAACTTCTCCATTACTGCCTTTCTTTAATTCATTCATGAAAATTTCAAGAAGAAGCTTTTTATTAATTAATTTCTCATCAATAGAGCTTGGATTATAAAGCCTAATTGATCTTAGTAAGTTGTCTAACTTAATTCTAGATTCTTTGAGATCTACTTTATGTCCTGTCGCATATACTTCTTCTGTACAATCTTTGAGTTGTTTTTGTAAAGTAATTAAACCGATCTCTCCAAGGTTAGCTATAATTTTTGTTTTTTGATCGGAAATTTCAAATTCCTCTAGTCCCGCTTCGCTAGAATCATCATCGGATGAATTTATACTAAATTCATCTTCGTCCTCGTCGTCTAATTCCTCGTCTACTTCATCAGGGTCGGGATTTAAGTAGGCTTCAATGAGAGGTTCAGCTAAGATAGTTCTTGTTAGTTGAATTAGGCTTGAATCTAATTGTGAAGAGTCTAGGCTTTCAAATCCATTATTTTTAGTTTCATAACCTTCTATAGTTGGTAGTTTAAAGATTCTATCTAGCGTATTAAAAACATTATTCTTAATCTCAGCTTTAGGTAATTCCCTAAGTCTTTGAGCATTAAGGAATAAGGTTTTACCAACTTGTAGTTGTACGTCTAAATTAGAACTATAATTACCAACTCTCAGTTGATAAATTTCTTCATTACGTGCTGGTTTAATCAGCCCAAGAATATCTGTTGTAATCTCTTCTGCCAATTTCTTGGTCGCTTCTTTTGCTTGATGACTAAAATTGCGTTTACAATGAGTTTTACTTGCTGCTTCATAAGTAACAAGAGAGTGAATGATTGGTTTTATTTTACTGTAATCCATTAAGTTTCTCTTAGTTCTGCATATTGTTTAAGCGCCCATTGCAAAAGATTTTTCTGGTAAATATTGTCTTTGATGCAAAGTTTCCTCCGCTAAAGTACCTTGTAATTGTTTAATAGGATCTTGAGGAAATCTATTAGCTTCCTCTACGATCTCAAGTAAATAAGGTTCAGCTTTAGAGCCTATTTCATAAAGTCCACTTATTATAGTATTTTCGAGTTGACCTTTTGTTTTGGCGGAAGTTTTAATTCCATGTAGTCTTTTACTGAATTCTAATATTTGTTTGATAGTAGAGTTTATTTCTTCTTGAGAGTTACCAGATTTATTTGCAAGTCTTGCAAGAGAGGTTTCCATATCCCATTCATCAAGGTCATTTGTATCTTGAAATTCATCAATATCAATAACTCGGGCGAGTAATGTACAAATTAAAGCTTGAAAATCTATTTTCTTAGGTTCTATCTCTTGCAGTAATTTACCTAAGGTATCAATAGAATTATCTTCTTCCATTATTTTAATAAAACTTTCAAAGTCTATAGAGCCATTTTTTAGATTTTGTTTGATTAATTCTTCAAGACTCGAATTGAATAAGATGTGCATTGTCGTTAGGTTTGGAGCTTCTTCTAAGGCATCGGGATCATTTTTAAGCATGGCTTTAATTTTAGTTAAATTTGAATCCAAGCTTTCTTTGACTTGATGATCTGTAACCTGCGCTTCTATCAAAGTGTGATGATTTGGGAAGCGTGCAATTGCTGTTGCTAAATATAATTTGTTTTCAATATCTATGTTTTGATGATGTTCCGTATAGATTTTAATTAGTTCGCTAGGATCTTCTAATAATGGAGTTAAGACTAGTAATTTATAACTGAGGTCTTTAAAATTTTCTTTTAAATTTTCTCTAGAAAGTATTTCATGAATTCCTTCAATAATTAAGTCTTGAATATGTTTTTTTAAGCGTGGTTCTTTAGCCCAAGAATTTAAAATTACTAATGAACAGTGCGCTGTATCTGATTCTTCACAATCTTCAAAATCTAGAAACTGAATTAATTTCTTTATTGATGGTGCAGAGGCTATTTGTGTGTTCTTAACTAAGAAGCGACTTGCAAAAAATTTATTTTTAGCTTTTGCTTTCTTGTCAATTATTACCTGTGTCATTTCTTCACTTAATGAATTGAGAGCAGCCGAATTATCAGTAAACTTTGTTCCTGATATTGCTTCTAATGCTTTTAATTTATTCTTTCCTTGAAAGCTTGATATTTGACTTGTAAAATAATCAGCAAAGCCTGGTTTGGTTTTTAAGTCAAATTGCCTTAATATCTCTGCTGACCATTTAAGAAGATCAATAGACTTCTCTTTTTGATCTTTTAAAATTTGCTCATTACCCCTTTGAAGTTCATACATGAAAATTTTCAAGATGAGGTTTGTATCTAAAGATAGATGAAGAGTCCTTGGATTGTAATGCCTGATTGCTTTTAATAGTAGATTTAATTCAGATCTAGCTTCTGGATCTTTGCATGTGTAGGCTTTATCACAAGATATCTTTAATTTATCTTGAAGAGTGATTAAGCCAATTTCTCCAAGATTAGCTGTTGGAGAAATATTAAAATCATTATTGGTTGGCAGTTCTTCAATTAAGTCATCATTTAAAACTAAACATGTTAATTGAGTAAGGTCAGGATTTATTCTAGAAGAATCAATAAATTCATTTTGGTCATCTCGTTCAATTGACTCAACGTCTTCAGTAGAGGGTATGCTGAAAAGTCGATCGAGAGTTGCATATACTTGCTTATTAATTACTTTTGGATCTATTGATCTTAATGTCGGAGCTCTCATTGATAAAGTCTGCCCAACTAATCTACGAATAGTTGGATTTGAACTATATGTTCCAATCCTTTGCATATGATCTTGATCATTAGAATCTTCTTTGATAAGTTTTTGTATTTCACCAGTAACTTCTCCTGCTAATTGAAGTGTTTCATGATGTATTTGTAAAGCTGAGCTTGGCTCCTCTGTTCGATCGTAAGCTAGCGTTTTATCAATTATTGATTTTGTATTATCGAATCTCATTGTTTATCTGACCAACATAAAATAATACCAGAAAGCCCGATTTAAGGGCAGTTAAATGAGAATATATAGAATAATAGAGATATATTGGATAAAAAGCCTTTACTTGCTGTGAAAAACTTTTCTCTGGAGTTCCCAGAGATTAATTTCTTTGCGGTAAATGACATCAGTTTCGAGATTTATGCAGGCGAGATTTTGGCTTTAGTAGGTGAAAGCGGTAGTGGTAAAACTTTAACGGCACTTTCATTAATGGGGCTTGAACCAATCAATGCCAAACTTTATGGGCACTTAATTTTAAATGATCAAAGTCTTTTAGACGCAGGTAGCAGCGGAATTTTAAGTAAGGCACGAAAATTTCCTCCTGCTATTCGCGGTAAAAAAATTGCTTTGATTCCACAAGATCCTATGAGCGCATTGAATCCAATGTTCTCTATCTATAATCAACTCGCTGAAGCAGTTTTGGTCTATCAGAAAAATCTTGAACAAGAAGAATTATATAAACTATGTTTTGGCTCACTTGAGAGAGTTGGTATCGCTGATCCAGAGAGAGCTTTGAAGTCCTATCCTCATGAGCTTTCTGGAGGGATGCGTCAAAGAGTAATGATTGCTATGGCACTAATTAATGAACCTGATTTATTAATTGCTGATGAACCTACTACCGCGCTTGATGTTACTGTGCAAGCAACAATACTTGAGTTACTGAAATCTTTAGGTAAAACTATTTTATTTATTACTCATGATCTTGCAGTTGTTGCTGAAATTGCTGATCGAGTAATAGTTATGAATAAAGGCAAGATAGTTGAGTCAAATACTGTCTATAACTTATTTGCAGCGCCAGAAAATGACTATACTAAGGTGCTTTTGAGCGCTATTTTAAGTTAAGCCCTAGATTATTTCATTCTAGATCTTGCAAGCTCTCTGATGCCTTTAAGATCTATTGGAATCTCTTCTATCTTATATCTACCAGCGCTATCACGGCTGATTACAGAGTAAGCACATGGGTATGCGCTAATCCTTGTGTTGCTCATAATGATTGGATTGGATCTATGTACGAAATTTTTTTGATTGTCTTCAAAAGCACTGGTTGTTTCACCAGAATGAGCTACTAATTTAAGAGTTAATTGCGGATAGTTGTTGATTAAGGCTATAGTCCTCTTGTCTAAGGCTTTGTAGCTAAAAATTAAAACATCTTCATTGGTCCTACTTAGGCTTTCTAAAGTTGATTTGAACCAAATATATTGTTTGCTTGCTTCTTCTGGAAGTCTTTCTGGGACAATAGCTGAGTCTGAATTATCTAATACTATTATGCTGGTGCCTTTGGTTCTAAGAAGGTAGTAATAATCTTTTATATATTTATGCAGATCTTTAGCACCGCGCTTTTCATTCTCACCAACCACTTCATAATAAGGTACTTGGTATTTTTGCAGCTCAACAGCAATGTCCATAAACAGATCCATTTGATCGTTGCTATAAACTTGATTGCCGCCGAAAACTGCCATGTCCACTGCTTCCAAAGGTAGAGATTTTATAATCTCACGTATTGATTCTTGTAATAGTAGTTGACTCTCTTTGTAAAGTATTACGCCATTCATATTTGGAGCATCAACTAATTTTCTGGAAATTATTTTTTTACCTTGTTCGCTTAAGCCATAGAAGTAAGGATCTTTACTATTAACATCGAAATTTATTTCTCCTGCCGCCGGTCTTTCTCTTAAGAAAGGCCAGACCGTTTGGTAATTGGCTTCTGGATAATTATCACGAAGTGGTTTGACAAAGAGGTTGGTATTAGAGAGATAGACTATTTTGAATCTTTCTTTCTTGACTCTTTCTTTTTGAGTGATTTCAATTGGTTTGGTTTTAGTATTTTCTTTTTTTGCTGTAGCTTTATAGCTGTATTCTCTTTTTAGGTTTTTGAGATTTAAGAGTTCAGCAGCTTTGCAAAAGCTATGTGAATTGCAAGAAATAAAAACTATACTAAAAATTAGAAGGGAAAACCTAATCCTCATACCTATATCTTATATGGTCTTGTCAATAAGTTCAAAAAGTTCATCTTGACTCGTCGTTGCAGTGCCGTATTTCTTAACTACAATGCTGGCTGCCAAATTACCAATAATCGCAGCTTCAACAGGACTTGCTCCAGAAGCTAGGCTCAGGCAATAAGCCGCTGCTACCGTATCTCCAGCACCGCTGACATCGAAAACTTCGCTCAAATTAAATGCTGGTATAAAAGTGGAACTTGTTTTATCGGTTAGGCACATGCCCTTACCACCTCTGGTGGTAAGTAAGACTTCAATATCAAGATCCCCAATTACTTGGGTTCCAGCCTGAGCGCAATCCTCATCATTTTCAATTTTGCGTTGTAATACTTTCTCTAAATCTGGTTGATTTGGAGTCAAAGAGTAGGCTCTTTTGAATTTTGCAAAATTGCCATTACTGTCAACTACGGTTTTAAGTTTTCTGTCGCGCGCACTTTGAATAATGTTTGCAGATAGCTCGTTGGTTAAAACTCCATTGCTGTAATCTGAAAGTAAAATCAAATCAATATCATGCAGTTCATTTATTTTTCCCAGAATATTTTTTTCTGTATTAGTGCTGATTTCAGAATTCTCTTCTTTGTCAATTCTTAGTACTTGTTGTTGTACACCAGTGCCAGCATCAGGGTTTGAATTGGATGTAGAAACCACTCGTGTTTTAACAGTAGTGTATTTGTATTTTTCGCTAAAAGCTAAAAGATCGATATGATTTTCTGCACAAAGTTTTTGAAATTCAATTGCTGCTTGGTCTTCGCCTAAAATGCCACAGAGTGTAACTTTGCCACCGAGGCTTGCAATATTATCTGCGGCATTAGAACTGCCTCCTAGTTTGTATTGGGACTTCAGATATTTAAGAATAATTACAGGAGCTTCACGAGATATTCTAGAAGGATTGCCCACTAAATATTCATCTAAAATAAGGTCACCTATTACAAGAATTTTTTTCTTGCTAAATTCCTTTATAATGCTCTTTAAGCGAGTTTTATCTAAGTTTGCTTTATTTATTCGTTGAATTAATTTGTTTGTCATTATTAATGCTCTAAAACCTGGTTATAGCCGTAGATATACATCTCTGCCATTCTTGAAATAAACTTACAACAAGCTTTAGCAAGTTCCATTTTGTGTTCGCGGACTAGAATCTCTTTCAAGTATTCATAAATAGTATGTAAATAAACCACATCGTTTGCTGCATATTCTATTTGCTCTTTATTGAGATCAGAAGAACCCCAATCGCTAGACTGTTGATTTTTATTAAGCTCTTTACCTATAACTTCTTTACAAAGCTCTTTAAGTCCATGTTTGTCAGTATAAGTACGAGCAAGCTTACTTGCAATCTTAGTACAAAAAACATTTTGGACTTCAATATTAAGCCAGTATTTAAGCCAAGTTACATCAGTTCTTGCGTAATGAAAAAGTTTTATTGGTCCTGGAGCTTCCATTAGGAGTTTTAAATTGGGAGCTTCGGTTTGACCTTGTTCAATTTGCACTAAAACGATTTGTTTGTTTATATCCCCTATTTGTACTAAACAAAGTCTGTCTCTTTGAACATTAAGTCCCATCATCTCACAATCAATAGCAAGAATTTCCTGATTAGAGTAGTACTCTAATTCGCTTTCACTTAGGTCAGATTTAAGTACTTTGATTTTAGGATTGCTCATCTACAGCTGATTCTATCATTTCGTCAGGATTAGTATTTTAGTAGAGTTCTTGCGAAACCCTAAAGGGCTTCTCAGAACTCTGCTAAAACCTTTGGTTCTAGATCTTTTTGAGGACCTCTTTTTACGAAACTTATAGTTTCGAAAGAGGTCTAATAGCACTTAGATGCGATGGTCGGGTCGTCTTGATTCCCTCTATGACTAGTGTTGATTTATAACTATTTTTTGCTATATAGCTGCCATGCGCTTGTCATGTGCTTAAGTTCTTCTAGAGCACTAGTATAGTCAGCATATATGGTCAATTCTTCTGTCGATGGCTTATATTCTTCTTGGGGACTCAATACTGAAAACTGCTCTCTTGCTGATTGAGCATATTCTAGAATTTTTGATTCAAGTTCTTCTAAGTTTGTATCTCTTAAAATTTCAAGATCCTGATTGGTTCCTGTTTTCAAGAGTTCATTTAAGCGATTCTTTGCATCAAGATGATTGTGGGACAACCAATCCAAGTTTTCCTTAAGTGATTTTAAGGAGCCGTAGACTGCTTTACCTTCTAAGGCAGCAAACTTTGTGCCCATTATCATTGCCTCTTTCTCTTGTTTTAGAGCTTTGTTTCTATCAGTTTCAACCTTTATGCCAAGCCCTTCCCTGAGCCATTTCTCGCCTTTAGTTTTTGCCCATAACCAATTCTCTTCTTCTAAGCTCATAGGAATAGTTCCTTGAGCTGATTTTGGGATTGCTGCAATTTTTTCAGCAATTACTCTATCGTAGTAGTTTTCTTTTTCTCGAAGATTGTTATCAATGTATACAAATCCAGATCCCAGAGCTATTGGTAAAGATAGGCCACATGCAGTGAGAAAGCTTCTAGGAATGGAAGACATAGGTTAATACCAATTCTACACTATCATGCATTTTTTTACAAAGCCTTTAATATAGAATGATGTCTTTTGTATCTAATTTACTAACTAATTCTTATCAAAGACTTATTTTTGCTTTTTTTTCAGGCTTAATTTTAATCATTACCGCTCCTTATATTGGCTTTGGGATTTATACCTGGATTGGGTTAGTTCCACTTTTTCTTTTAGTGCGCAGTTCATCTAGTTATAAAACGGCATCGCTGGAAGCTTTAGTTTTTTTACTGGCTTATAATTTGAGTTTCTTTATTTGGATCTTTGGAGTACATCCTTTAACTTGGCTTCATATAGGCAATACAGAGAGCTTAGTTGTAACTTTCGCGATCTGGTTTTTTACAGCTAGTTTTCATAGCATTGTACTAATTCCAGTCATTCTTGTTAGCAAATTTATCTTCCAAAGAAATAAGAAGGAAGAACTTCCAATAATTTATATTCTTCTTATCGCCTTCAGCTGGGTTTTAATAACTCATACGCTAATATTAAACCTTGAGCCAAACCTTGCAAGCATCGCGATTCCACTAAATCAAATAGTTTACAGTCAGTATCAGTATAAAGAACTAATCCAATGCTGTAATATTATTGGCGCTATTGGCTTAGAATTTTTTATTATTTCAGTTAATTTACTGTTATTGAATGTTCTTGATACTAACTTAAAAATAAAGGAGGAAAAGTCAAATAAGTACTTCGCTATTATTACAGTTCTTTTTGTAGCAATGTTTCTCTATGGAAAACTTGAAGTCTCCAATACAAACCTTGCCAGAATGGCAAATAAGGATAAATTCAAATCCTTTGCAATAGTACAAGCTAATTACCCATTAGCTTCCAAAGAAATACAAACTGCTCTGCCAATGGATTCGATTGAACTCCAGTATCAGCTTTCAAATACAATAAACTCAAAAGTAGATTTTTTATTTTGGGCAGAGGGTTCAGTACGTATGTTAAACAAAAGTCAAATACAAGCAACCCTATTTAGAGATCTTGCAAACAAAGCTAATGTCTTTGTTTACAGTGCACCGCTACTTATTCTAGACAAAGCATATAACGTTATTGATTTCATGGAATACACAAGTGCTGGAATTCCAATAACGAACATAACACAGACAGCAACTGGTTTTAATCTGAAACATTATTATAAATCAAGATTAATGCCATTTGGAGAATACACCCCGTTTTACAATTTCTTACCATCGAGTTTAAAAGAAATATCCGACAACACTATTGGTCAAAACTACATTCCAAGTTCGGCAAATAAATCAATATTAATTAACAACGTACAAATAGCTAATAGTCTCTGCTCTGAATTACTATTCCCTCAAATATTACGCAATCAAGTTAGAGAAGGAGCAGAGCTAATGCTTAATCTCAATGATTTATCCTGGTTTAAAAGCCCACTCAATATTACTCAAACTACAATGCAAATTAGCAAAGATCAACTAGGGGAAGATATGGTCAAAAAGTTATTTTTTGCAGTTGCAATTTTTAGAGCTATCGAAAATAAAAGAGATCTAATCCTAGCCTCTAACACTGGTTATTCAGGTCTTATAAACCCAGCTGGACAAATAATCATACTCAGTGAAACCAATCAAACGGCAGTGTTACAGAATTCATTCTTACCATCAAGAGATAAATCTATTTATACAAGGTTAATCATGTAGTCTCTGTGCTAACGTACGTGGCTCTTGTAATTTACGAATTTCTTGCTCATCATTTTTTAATGCATCCAAAAATTTTGAAAGTTGCAAGCATTCACTTAAGAAATTTTTTTGTTTATCTTCTGATGACCCTGTCGCTTGTTCCGCAATGGCAGCTGCCTGTAAACTAAGAGGCTTAGTTAGATCATATGCCTTTAAATCATTGAATTGAAGAAAGTGAAGAGTCTTATACTTTGTACTTGAAGAACTCTTCTTTAACTTGCTAATAAATTCAAGTAAATCAGGATGTCGTTGATACCAGCCATCCTCAGCCTCCTGTAAACTTTTCAAGAATGAAAACGGTAACTGACCATGCTTTATAAAATCAGCCACGGGTGCATTTTTCCAGTGTTGTTTTAGCGTTGACTGTCTTTTTAATTCTTGAGGATCTGTCACTTCAGTAATCATAAACTTTAGATTAGAAGTATCTATATTGTGAATACCTCTCTGTTTCAACCACTCTCCACCTTTCCCGCCTGCCCATTTTAGTTCTTCTTCAATAGTCTTCTTCAAGCTCTCTTCTTGTGAGGCATTAAGTTTTACTGCAGTATCAGATTCACTCACAGCTGCTTGATGTCCTTTATGAATATCAATACCATAATCTACACCGACATATACCACAGGCACCAGTGCAGCGGCCGTCCATAGAGCAGCGTTTTTAAATACATTTGGAATTGCAACCATGAGTCAATATACGTTGTAGCATATTCTGTTCAAATTAAACAATCTCAATACATTGAGGTATGCGGTTCGTTAGTCTAATCTAAATAGCTTAGTAGTTTAAAGAAAAATTCATCACATAATGCAGATATAGGCGACTTAGGCCTTTAAAACTTAATGGAAATAAACAAAAATAATCTCGCACTGAGTTTTATTGTGGTTATCATCACTCTTGCTTTGCAATTGTGTTTTGGAGAAAATAAAGTAAGTGCAATGGGCATGACGGTAAATAATTATAGTCCTGCTCATAATTCTAGCGGAGTGGGGGTCAGTGATAATTTGGTTTTAACTTTTAGTCGCAATTGGACTATAACAGGTACTATTGGCACCATTGAAATACATGAGGCTAATGGCACCCTATTTGAAAGTTATAGTTTTCCTGCTTACCCAGCTAATATTACTGGAGAACACACTAATACGATGACTATCAATCCTACTGGTACTCTTACTGGTAGCATGAGCTACTATGTTTTATTTACCTCCAGTATGATACTTTCTGATGATTCTGATGATTATCATTATGCTGGACTGATTAACAATACACAGTGGAATTTTGCAACTGAAGCAGCTTGTTATAATCCTCCTAGTTGTTTTGGTCCTTGCTTTGGTACTGATGATGTGGATCATCTCTCACCGCCTGATAATGCACATTTTATGCAGTCTTCAGAAGGTTTAGCAATTGTTTTTGGTACGACTGTTACTATGGGCAGTGGCAATATTTATATTCGTCTCTATAGTAATGACTCGACGGTAGAAACAATTGATGTGACTGGCAACAAAGTTACGGGTTGGGGAACGAATACTCTAACGATTAATCCTTCTACTAATTTGGCAAACAATACTCACTACTATGTGAATTTTGATATAGTAGGTTGGAGTCTCCCTGCAGATAAAGACAAATGGGACTTCTGGACTAAGGCTACTCCTAACACCTTCTCGGGGACTGGGTTGTAAAATATCTTTAAATACTTAATCGCGCTGGGCATGCAATGCTACTATCTCACCAGCAGCTTCTGGGCTTTGATTAGGATTCTCTGATTCATACCTTGCCTTAATTAAACTAGCATAAAGTTTATTAAGCTCTCCAGCTATTTCAAGTGATACGCCAGGGTCACTTGGCTTACCAGCACAGATCTCATCAGCGATCTTTTTACTTAGGGATTTTGATGGAGAGGATTCCGGTAATGCTTCTTCAAGCTCTTTTAATTGCTTTAAATAGATAATTCCAAAACTGTTAGAACCTGCTCTCTCACTAGGTCCTTCCATCCAATGAGGGCTTTCGTATTCTTGATATTGCTCAAACGTGCCCAGAGCGTCTTTAATATTTACACCTCTCTCAGCCAACCAAGTTGCACCACCTCCATTAATCCATTTCCACTCAGTCTCCATGCGATTGTCTATTAGACTTTTAGGGCTGTGCATTGCATCTATTTCTTGCTGACGTTTCACTTCAGAAGCGTGAGGTATTAGGTTAACAGCCTCTCTAATACCCATAGCGCCCGTTAACCCCATCAATGCATAAGCAACCTTTGAATATAGATTGCTATTATTGGTATTGTCATTGTTTCCAACCTTCATGAGTTAATATAGATTATGGCGCATAATACTTAAATCAACCTGGAATTTTCAAGAATAGGCTTGCAGATTTTTCAAATATCCGAATGAATTCTGATTAATTGCTCCTTTTCCTCATATTGAACAATAAAATCTCAGCATTCTTGCCATTACTCAACTTTATTACAGGTTCATCGCAAGCTACTCGATCCCCCTGATTCAACAGTATGCCATTAAGCATTAGACTCTCTCTCGCTACCTGCAACCAAGGCTTCCTACTGATAAAGACAAATGAGATTTCTGGACTAAGTCTACTCCAAATAGCTTTTCGGGGGCTGGGTTGTAGTTGAGTTGTAACTAAACTATTGACATAGCTCAGATCTTTAAGTTATGACGGATAGGGTCAAAGAAAGCCGCTTGAATTATTCGGGAATAGTTAAAAATACTATGAGGGACGGAGCTATTGGTCTAGCTGTAGGTGTAAGTGCCGGTGGTGGACCAAAAGAAGTTTTGCTTCAATTAGCAAGGAATACTCCTTATGTTAATGGAGGTTCAAGTAGTTTCTATTACATTGCCATTTACAACTGAAGAATTTTTAATAAGTAATTTGGATTTACTAAGTTATATCAATCAAGTAGTTGCTGGAAAAGCAATGAGTGATCGAGTCTATGATAAAGCTGAAATTAATTTTCTCAAGACAATAAAAATCCAGATAGAGGAAAGTCCAGAAAAGGCTTTTGGAGTTAAATCTTTAATAAAACTAACTTATCCAAAGAAAAATATTCGTCCAGTATTGAATCTTGCTGATATAGCTGTTTCTTATGAAATGAATTAAATAAAATTTTAGTTGTTTTGTACCGTGGCTCTATGAATATCGTGATAAAAATTATTTTCATATCTCGTTTTTAAAATAGAGAGTGTATCTGAAAAATCTTCCATAGTTTCAAAAGCATTAGGGTTCTTTCTCAAATTTTCGCTTCTGATTTCTTCGATTAAGGTTAAATATTTTTTGACTAATGGATCATTGGGATTATTTTTAACATAGGAATCTATTCTTTCCCCATGATGCAGCTGGGTCCACTTAATACCGTCGTCTGTATTTTTTACATATACGTAATTAATAGGTCCAGTACCGATAGGATCTAAACCTCCAATAGGTGCAATTTCAAGTTGGCTACTAATAAACTCATCTTCAGTTATTTTTGGATCTAGAGATAGTCCGACATTAGAGAGAAAAGTTTCTCCTTCTGAACTTCTCGCCCATTTCCAGGCTTCTTTTATTCCGTGAATCATAGGAGGATTTTTTTGTTTATCATGGAGTTCTTTAACTTCTAATGCTTTGGCAATTTCGGCTTGTTCGTTAACTGGTTTAACGAATACTTCATTTGCTCCGAAAATAGCTAAGCCAGCAGTTGACACAATTAATGTCAAGGGGCTTGTAATAAATGCTGGTACTTTAAGTTGCATGTATGACATATTATTGTAACATGAAGCTGAATAAAATCTAAACCTTTGCTGAAAGATTAACGGAAATAACAATCCCACCTATGTATATAATACGTCAAGTCGTGTTATTATTTTGTATATGGGCTCAGTAAATTTAAGCAAAAGTCAAGGAACTCAAGGACTCTTACGAAGATTAAGACTTCCTGTTTTCTTTGCGCTGACGGGAGCGGGCACTTTGGGTGGCGCTGCTTTTTTGAGTGGAACTGAAGACGGGAGGCAAATCGCAAATCAAGTTAAAAAGGCTACAGATGCAGAACTAAAGAGGCTCTTCAATCCAGATCCTGATATTGGGTTGGAGCCACTACCGCAAGAAGTTTTAGAAACTACTCACCATCAAATTGAAGAAACGAGAGCTGAGATTTTTGCGCAGCGTTTGCCCAAGGAATATGAAGAGGCTGTTGCTGACGTGGAGCTACCAGAGTGGTTACCATCTGTCGGAATAAAATTTACTTTACCTACAGAAGATGAATTTATAAATAAACTAGCTGAACAGAAGAACATAAGTCAACTAGAGGCTATTAAAAAAATTGGTCCTGATGATAAGCCTATTTATCAGACTTTACGCCAATTCTATGACAATGAACGGGAATATTTAAATGCAATTATTGTTTATGATGATGTTTTGCGTAATAAATTTCACCAATATCTAGAAGAGAATTCCGCAAAGTATCCAGAACTTATCAGTAGAAAACTTGACTATTGCAGACCACTTTTGCAGCAGGTTCATTCTCAATTAAGAGAAAATAATAATGGTAAATTGTCTAATAAAAAACAACTAATGGTTTACTCAAAAGTTTGTATGGAGTACAAAAATGCTCTAGATGGCTTTAGATATGATTTTAGTAAAGAAGTTTCAATTGCAGAAAGAAAGAGAGACGAAGAACGCCAAGTGGAGAGTCGAACTGCATCAACAAAATTTATAAATTAAGTAAGACTCTTAGCCAAAACTCAAGCCAATTTGGCAGAGATAATTAGAACCTGTATAAAGACAAGTCACCATATCTATACTGCCTCCTGAGCTTGATAAGGTAGGTGCACTGCCTCCCGGCCACTTGACTGATGCAGGCCAGGTGACAGTCCTAGAGCCTGTTCCATCTTGGATCAACATTAAAGTAAATGAGCCTACGCCAAAACTTGGAGCGGTGAAACTAAAGGTAACGTTGTGACCTAGAGTAATTTGCTGCTTGTTGCCATTGTTCCAGTCTATGGTGACATTGGTTCCAGAACTATTAGTATAAAAAGCTTTGTTGACTAAAGTATTAATCATGCTAGTTCCATTGATTTCTAATTTAGTATCAATGCTAGTTGTACCGATGCCTATATTATGATTAGCTAAATCGCCATAGATGGTATCTGCGATATCTAGTTGATTAGATGCACTTGCAGATGGTGGCATTCTATTATCGTAGCCAATAAGGATATTGTTAGATCCACTTATAGAGCCGTTTCCAGTATTGTGACCAATGAATATATTATTATTGCCAGAGTCAAGGAAGCCTGCACGGTAGCCAAGATGTATGCCATTTGAAGTTGGACTTATTGTGCCTCTTCTACCAGCCCCCACGCCTACCGCAATATTATAAGAACCATTATTCATTGAAGATATAGCATCGGTACCAAGTGCTATATTGCCATTACCATGTCTTAAAGTACCAAGTGCAAAATAGCCTAAGCTGGTATTAAAGGATTCATTCAAGACAGCACGATGTGAATTGTGTCCAATTGCTGTATTGTAATTTCCGCTTCGATTGCCTGATAAAGCTCTATAACCAATTGCAGTATTTCCATTTCCTGAAATGTTGGCTTGTAAAGTTTCAGCTCCAAGAGCTACATTCGAATCACCATTAGTATTTGATGAAAGAGAGATGTATCCTAATGCATTGTTTCGAGAGCCGGAGATATTAGATGTTAAAGAACTAGAGCCTGCTGCCGTATTGTAGTTTCCTATAGTATTGTCTTTTAAAGTCATATATCCAAAGGCAGTATTGCTTTGCCCGCTAATATTTGAATATAGAGCTCTATCTCCAAAAGCTGAATTGTTAGATCCATTAGTATTGGCATACATAGCCTTGTAGCCTACAGCAGTATTATTTGCGCCAGTTGTATTGCTATGAAGTGAATCAATACCAATTGCAGTATTGGAACTGCCTACACTTGTTAAACCAGAGCCATTACCTAGATAAATGGAAGTAGAGTTCGCTATAGCATCTGTGAGATTGTCAATGCTTACATTTAAGCCAATATCACTAATATTATATTCGCTACCAGAATCATCTTTAAAGTAAAGTTTTGAGTCAGATGATTTTACATAAAGTTTACCAAAGTCGCTTGTTGCAGATGGAGCAGAACCTTCTTTAATTGAAATAGAACCATTAACAGTAAGTACTTCATTGGGAGAGTTAATTAAAAGACCTAGTTTAGCTGCCGAAGTGTCCAAATATATTTGATTAGTATTCACCGTAAAATCTCCAGTGGTCGCAAGTGCAATGTTTAAATTCTGTCCAGCCGTTGGAGTGAAAGTTGTACCAGAAGCTGAATCAAAAGAAATATTTGGATCAGCAATAGAAACGGAAGTGGAATTAATGTCAAGAACTGCATCGGCAGGGACCTGTAAAGTTTTACTGGCTTTGATAAAGGCTAGAGCTCCATTGCCACCAAATGATCCAGAGTCATTAAATTGGAAATGGGTATTTGAACCACCAAGACTAGATGAGGCAAGCATGCCATTAAGGATGCTGTATGAAACACCGCCATCATCTTGGAAATATAGCCTTGAATTTGCAGCAACATAAAGTTTACCAAAATCGGAAATTGCTGATGGTACTGCACTTGCCTTTAAGGCTAAACTACCATTAATAGTAATAATTTCATTAGGAGCATTCATGCCAACCGCTAATCTATTGTTGTTTCTGTCCCAGTATAGTTGAGAATTGTTTTGGCTAATAACGCCTTCTGCATTTGAGAAAAGAATTGAACCATTGGTAAAATCACCATCAAAGCTTGTTGTAGAGCCATTAAGAATACCGCTGATAATAATGTCGTTGAAGTTGGCATTTGAACCGTTTACTGAACCACTTGCAATAACTTTATTGAAATTAGCGGTAGTGCCATTTACAAGTCCTGAAGAAATTAATTTAGCAGTAGAAGCAGTTCCCGAATTATTTATGGTAGTGCTAGTAAGAGTGCCAATGTTTGCATTGGTGAAATTAAAGCTTGAGGCATTAATAGCACTGAAGTTAGCAGTAGTACCATTGACAACTCCTGAAGCAATTAATTTAGCAGTATTTGCTGCACTACTGAAATTAGCAGTAGTGAAATTAGCAACCGTACCGTTAACTACTCCTGAGGAAATTAATTTCCCAACTTGAGTATTTCCTGAGAAATTAGCAGTAGTACCATTGATTAAATTGCTTTTGATAGTGCCATTCACATCAAGCTTGGTACTTGGGTTTGCAGTGCCAATACCAAATCTAGTAGTAGTTCCATTGAATATAAAATCACTAGTATTAATTTTAAATTCCCCACCGCTTGTAATTGTTGTACTGAGATCGTATGTAGAAGCCGGAACTAAAGCAATACTGCCAGTGCTTTGCGTGAAACTAGTATTGGCTCCATCAAGGGTAATGTTTGTATCAGCAATAGAAAGATTTGTACTGTTGATATCTAGGCTTGAACTTGCATCCAGAGATAAAGTTGTACTCGGATCAAGAGTAAGAGTTCCAGAGCTGTAATTGTCTGAAGCATCAGAGCGAAGAAAGGCAGTGGAGTCTAGCCCATCAAGAGTCTCTGAGCTGCTGGTATTGGTTAAATTTCCATTATTGAAATCTATGATTTGTATTGTTTTAGTGATGCTATTTTCTTTAATTTTTGCAAAGAGGTCTCCAGGGTTTGCAGTTGCAGAGCCACCATTGGAGTGAAATAAGAAAGTTGCGCCATTGTCAGGATCAGCCATTACAGCAGGTCCAGGTGTATATGAAGGTGCTATTGCTAAAGTTACTCCAATGAATTTTGCAGCTGGAGCTGAAACTATCATGGTTTCAGTATCTGTTGCACCTGCGGCAGCCTGACTTTTATCAAAGACTCTCCAGTCCATCGATGTTCCGTTGAAGTTGCTGCCTAAGACGCTGTAACCATTTGGGAAGGTAATACACCAGTTGCTGCAAGACTGAAGTATTGAATTGAATTTAACTATTCTAGTGTTAGTTACAGTTGTGGTGGCAGAAGCTGTGTCTACATAAGGAGTTGGGCTGGAAGATGAAACTGTAGAAAGATATGCAGAAGCATTGATTGGTGCGGAAGTATTTACTCCGCTATATCTCATAATAACTCCGACTCTCTCGACACTGCCACTAGCAGCTGCAGTAAAAGTATAAGTGCTAGTTTCACTACCAGTTGCAATTTTGTAATAAACAACAGTTTTCATGCCTGGCGTACCATTTGTATAAGTATTATGCAAGGTCCAGCCGCTTGGAGCTGTGTAGGCTTCACCTGGAGCTTGGTCTGTAAGGAAAACAATTAAGAGGTCTCCGGTTGTTGTGCCACTTGGTTTATTAAGTGTAACTGCAGTATTGGAGGAAGTGGTTAGGACGTGATCTGTAGATTCGTAAGTTACAGTACCACTGACTCCAGTTGCATTACCGTCATTGATATGTCGAATAACCATCGCACCATTGGCATCAAGTGCCATATCTGGACTAGCATGATTAATTGCCAGTCTTTTGTTGTTTTGATCCCAATAGAGATGAGAGTTGTCTTCTGAAATTACACCGTTTGCATTTGAAAAGAAAACAGAGCCATTGGTAAAATCTCCATCAAAGCTTGATGTAGTACCGTTTACAATTCCGCTAATAATTACATTACTAAAGTTTCCCGTAGTGAAGTTTCCAGTAGCACCATTGACGTTATTGGTAACAATAACTTTAGAGAAGTTGGTAGTACCTGTATTGGTTAAAGAGCTAGTTGTAAGATTAGTGAAGTTGGCAGAACTGCCATTAATAGTAAGACCTTTGATAGTGCCATTGACATCTAGTTTGGTAGAAGGGTTTGCGGTCCCAATACCAATTCTAGAGTTAGCACCATTGAAAACAAAATCACTAGTATTAATTTTAAATTCTCCGCCACTTGAAATAGTTCCACTTAAATCTTTTCCTGAAGCTGGAATTAAAGAAATATTTCCCGTACTTTGAGTGAAACTAGTATTTGCTCCATCTAAACTAATGTCAGCATCGGCAATTGAAAGATCCCCATTGACATCAAAGCGAGTTCCAGCATCAGTACTTAGAACTCCAGAACTAAAATTGTCAGTAGTATCAGAACGGAGAAATTGTAAAGAATCTAAATTATCAAGAGTTGTAGCGTCATTAATTGAGATAGTGCCGTAACTTACCCAAGAAGCTTTACCGTTAAGGTCGGAAGTTAAGATCTTGCCGAGAGCTGGAGATCCACCTCTAATCATAATTTGTCCATTAATATCAAGTTTAGAGGCAGGAGAGATTCTGCCTAGTCCAAGATTTTTAGAAGCCGGAATATATTCTGTATTTGCTCCCGAAGAAGTGCTAGCAGAAACTAAAGCACTAAGAGTGATTTGCCAAATTATTGTAAATAGTAGTAATTTTCTTTTCATGGCAATCATCTAAAATCGAATCCTATTTGACAGAGATAAGTACTAGCTTCATAGACGCAACTAATGACATCGACATAGCCCGCGGCTGTAGAAAGTGTAGGAGCTGTTCCGCCTGGCCACTTTACTGAAGCTGGCCAAGTAGCAGTTCTAGAGCCCGTTCCATCTTGGGTAAGCATTAAGCTCAGAGTTCCAACTCCATTTGTTGGTGCCGTAAATGCAAAAGTAACGTTATGAGCAAGAGTAATTTTCTGTTCGTTGCTATTGTTCCAATCAATAGTTACATTAGTTGCTGAAGTATTACTATAGAAAGCTTTACTAACAAAAAGATTAGTCATAGCTAGACCATTGACTTCAAGCTTAGTATCGATACTCGTTGTGCCAATACCGATATTATGATTAGCAATATCTCCGTAAAGAGTGTCGCCAATATCAAGTTGATTGGAGGAAACAGAAGAAGGTAAATTATTATTGTTGTAACCAATCAGAAGGTTATTAGAACCAGTCGTCGTACCATTGCCGGCATTATAACCAATCATTATATTGTTATCACCAAAATCATAGTAAGCAGCTCTATAGCCGATACTTAAGCCATTGGAAGTATAAAGATTAGCAAAATTTATTCCTGGTCTTGTGCCTGCACCAGAACCAACTGCAATATTGTAAGAACCATTACTCATTGAACTAATAGCTGCAAATCCTAAGGCAGTATTATAATCTCCATGTCTTAATCCTATGTTTGCAGAGGTACCAAAAGCTGTATTATAGGATCCATTATTAGTTCCCATCAGGGCTCTGTATCCAATCGCTGTATTATGGTCTCCTAGATGATTACGATGTAAAGCCTGCACGCCTAGAGCAGTATTCCCATCTCCTGAAGTATTGTAATATTGAGCCTCGCTGCCAACAGCGGTATTGTACTCACCATCAGTATTAAAAGCTAATGCGCTAGCTCCAAATGCCGTGTTGTAATTTGCGATAGTGTTGTATAAAAGTGTGTTCACTCCAATCGCTGTATTAGAGTAACCAAGCGTTGAATAAAATAAGCTGTAATTGCCTGCTGCTGTATTGTTATGTCCTCCATGAGTTGAAAGTCCTCCTGTATTTGAATATAGAGATCTATTCCCAAAAGCTGAATTGGCTGTTCCATTAATATTATTAAATAGAGCTTCAAATCCAACTGCTACATTCTCAGCACCAGTGGTATTGCCATTAAGCGAATTGATACCAACTGCAGTATTACGTCCGACTCCAGTAGCATGAGTACCTGAATTAGCGCCAAGGTAAACAGCATCTGTCATATTGCTAATTGCATCACTAAGGCTATTAATAGAACTAGTGCTGCTTGGGCTGCTGATACCATATTCTGTACCAGAATCATTTTTGAAGTAAAGTTTTGAATCAGAAGTTTTTACGTAAAGCTTTCCGAAATCGCTTGTCCCTGAAGCTGCAGAAGCTTCTTTGATTGAAATAGAGCCATTAACAGTTAATACTTCATTTGGATTATTAATTAGCAGACCTAATTTCGCGGCTGAAGTATCAAGGTAGAGTTGATTGCTATTCACTGTAAAGTCTCCACTAGTACTAAGTGCGATATTTAAATTTTGTCCAGAGCTTGGTGTGAAAGTTACTCCAGAAGCTGAATCAAGAGAAATATCAGAATCTGCAATAGATACAGAAGTTGAATTAATATCTAATGGAGCATCTGCAGGTATTTGTAAAGTTTTACTGGCTTTGATAAAAGTTAGAGCCCCATTACCAGAAAGATAGCCACCATTGTTAAATTGGAATTGAGTATCTAAGCCACCAGGATTAACTACTGCTGCAATAGAACCATTAGTCAGGTTGTATGAAATACCACTATCGTTTTGGAAATAGAGTTTGGAGTTCGCAGGGTTGACATAAAGTTTGGCAAAGCCTGAATCTGCTGAAGGTGCAGAACCTTCTTTAATTGCAAGAGCTCCATTAATGGTAACTTTCTCGTTAGGCAGGTTCATGCCAAGAGCTAATTTATTGTTAGTTCTGTCCCAATATAACTGAGAGTTGTTTTGAGAGATAACGCCGTCAGCATTTGAGAAAAGAATAGAACCATTAGTAAAGTCTCCATCAAAACTACTTGTACTGCCGTTGAAAATACCACTGGCAATGATGTTTGTAAAATTAGCATTAGTTCCGTTTACTGAACCACTTGCTATAACTTTGTTGAAATTAGCAGTAGCACCGTTTACTTCTCCTGAAGAAATTAATTTAGCTGTGGAGATAGTACCCGAGTTGTTAATAGTAGTGCTATTAAGAGTTGTAATAGTACTAGTAGTTAAATTTAAATTAGTAAAATTAACTGTAGAGAAATTAGCAGTAGTACCATTTACTACACCCGAAGAAATTAGTTTGCCTGTGTTGATCGTAGAACCAAAAAGAGCATTAGGAAAATTGGCAGTAGTACCATTTACTGCGCCAGAAGAAATTAATTTAGCAACATTACTAGTACCAGAAAAATTAGCGCTGGAACCATTTATAACAGAGCCCTTGATAGTGCCATTGACATCAAGTTTAGTACTTGGGTTTGCAGTACCTATGCCGACTCTTGCATTAGTTCCATTGAATATAAAATCACTAGTATTGATTTTAAATTCACCACCACTTGCAATAGTTGTTGAAATATCTTTGCCAGAAGCAGGTACTAAAGAAATATTGCCACTGCTTTGTGTCAAGGTAGTATTGCTTCCATCGAGGCTAATGTCTGTATCTGCAATAGAAACATTAGTACTATTAATATCGAAAGTAGAACCTGCATCCATCGCTAGAGTGGTACCTGCATCAAAAGCAAGAGTCCCAGTAGTGAAATTGTCAGAGCTGTCTGAACGCAAGAAAACACTAGAATCAAGTCCATCAACAGTTTCTGAATTGTTAGAAGTAGCTAAAGATCCAT
This sequence comes from uncultured Gammaproteobacteria bacterium, assembly GCA_964420165.1. Classification (GTDB taxonomy): domain Bacteria; phylum Cyanobacteriota; class Vampirovibrionia; order LMEP-6097; family LMEP-6097; genus CAYQSL01. Next base: position 24,473 of record CAYQSL010000003.1, read on the forward strand.
TGTTAAAATCGATGATTTTAATAGTTTTGGTAACTCCACTCTCTTTGATTTTTGCGAAGAGATCACCAGGATTGGCAGTTGCTGAAGCACCATTAGAGAGATATAAGAACATTGAACCATTATCAGGATTCGGAAGCACAGAGCTACTTGAACCTGGAGAGGGTGCTATTGCAAGTACTGCAGTAACATAACCACTTGAAGTATTTGCTGGATAGGTAACGTTTCCATTGTCACTTAGACCAGCACCGGCTTGGTCTTTGTCGTAAAGAGAATGATAATTCATGTTTACTCTTAATGAATAACCACTTGGATATTGATCATATAGCTTCAAGCCGAAAAAATCCTCTCCAGTTAGAGCTGCGATTTTAACAATTTTAGCGTTCGCTACCGTGGTTGTGACGCTAGGCATCTGTACTGTAGAATTTGGAGAACTAAAGATAGAATCTCCATTGGTTGTAGTTGAAACATCAATTGGGTTTGAAGGATCATGACCACTATACCTTGCTATTCCAACCATCCTTCTAAGATCATCTACGTTGCCTGTAAAGGTATAAGAGCTTGGTTCACCTGAAGCAATTTTATAGTAAACACTGAGATTCACTCCTACAACTACAAAAGGATTAACACTTTTCCTTCTGTTGAAAGTTAGTAAGGTCCAGCCTGCAGGAGTATTGTGAGTGTCTGTAGGTCTTTGGCTGTAATGGTAAGCGATTAAAAGATCACCATCTACAGTTCCTGCTGGTTTATTTGCAGTCATTGACCAACCGTTACTATAGAAAGGTGCAGTTGCACTTTCAAAAACTACAGGACTGCCAGGACTTGTTATTACCCCATCATCGATATTTCTAAAAGCAACCCCACCATTAATATCAATAGCCATGTCTGGGCTAGCATGATTAATTGCAAGTCTTTTGTTGCTTTGATCCCAATAGAAATGTGAGTTGTCTTGAGATATGACTCCGTTGTTATTAGAGAAAAAGACAGAGCCGTCAGTGAAGTCTCCATCAAAACTAGATGTAGAGCCGTTTATAATGCCACTAATGACTGCATTAGTAAAATTACCTGTAGTGAAATTTCCAGTAGCGCCGTTCACGTTATTTGTAACAATTAATTTAGTAAAGTTGCTAGTGCCAGTATTAGTTAAGGAGCCGGTTGTAATATTTGTAAAGTTAGCAGAGGTGCCGTTGATAGTTAGACCCTTAATAGTGCCATTAACATCAAGCTTAGTGCTAGGGTTTGAAGTACCAATACCAACTCTTGCGTTAGTACCATTAAAGACAAGATCACTTGTATTAATTTTAAATTCACCACCGCTACTAATAGTCGAACTGAGATCTTTTGCTGAAGCAGGGACTAAAGAAATATTTCCAGTACTTTGAGTGAAAGTTGTATTTGCTCCGTCAAGAGAAATATTTGTATCAGCAATTGAAAGATCACCATTGACATCAAAGCGGGTCCCTGAATCGGTAATAAGAACACCTGAGCTAAAATTGTCCGTAGTGTCTGAGCGTAAAAATTGTAAAGAGTCTAATGTATCAAGAGTTGTAACATTGGCAAGTAATGAAGAAGTAGAAGCCCATGTACCTTTACCGTTAGCATCAGAAATTAGGACTTTGGATGTACCTGGAGATCCACCTCTAATCATAATTTGTCCATTAACATCTAGTTTGGTCAAAGGAGTAACTGTGCCTATGCCCAAATTTTTTGAAACAGGAATATATTCCACACTCGCACCTGAGGAAGTACTCGCAGAAACTAAACCACTTAAAGTGATTTGCCAAATTATTGAAAGTAGTAGAAGTTTTCTTCTCATGGCAATCATCTAAAATCCAATCCTATTTGACATAGGTAATTTGTGCCGGTATAAACACAAGAGACTAAATCAATATAGTTTGGAGCTGTAGATAAAGTTGGTGCTGTACTACCAGACCACTTAACTGAAGCAGGCCAAGTAACTTTTCTAGATCCAGTACTATCTTGAATGATCTTTAAGGTGAACGACCCTACTCCTGAACTTGGAGCAGTAAAAGCAAAAGTGCCATTCTCTGTAAGAGTAATTTTTTGTTTGTTGCCATTGTTCCAATTAATGGTTACATTAGCCCCCGAACTATTAGAATAAAAAGCTTTGTTGAAATAAGTGTTAGTCATGCTTGCACCATTGACTTCAAGTTTGGTATCGATGCTTGCAGTGCCAATGCCAATATTACGATTAGCTAAATCGCCATAGATAGTGTCTCCAATATCCAGTTGATTTGAAGCTGAACCTGAAACTAAATTATTGTTGTAACCAATAAGGATATTGCTAGATCCAGTAATGGAACCATTACCACTGTTATGTCCGATGATGATATTGTTGTCCCCTCCATCATTTAAACCTGCATTAAATCCAATATGAACTCCATTTGATGTGAAAAGATTAGATGGATTAAAAGTAACTCTTTTGCCAGCATTCAAACCAATTGCTGTATTGTAGGAACCATTAATTACAGAAGCCATAGCATTCGTGCCAAGAGCAGTATTGTCAGAGCCGTGTTTTAAAGCATTAAGTGATTTGTAACCTAAGCTAGTGTTATTAGAATCAACTGATGAGGAGTATTGAGATTGATAACCAATGGCGGTATTAAAATGTCCAGTTGTATTTGCTTGAAGAACACTTTCCCCCATAGCAATATTTCCGTTCCCCGTAATATTGTTAAGTAAGACTTGGTAACCAGCAGCAGTGTTATACTCCGCATCACTAGTATTTTTTAAAGACTCATAGCCAAGTGAGTCATTATAGTCTCCGGTAACAAGGCTATATTGAGAGTTAAATCCAATAGCATTATTGGCTTGTCCGTTTGATAAGTTATATAGAGAGGAAGCTCCAATAGCGGTATTGCCAATTTCATAAGCTGCTGAAAATAAAGATTGATATCCTAAAGATACATTTATTCCTCCTTCAATACTATTAAGCTGAGATTGAAAACCAATAGCAACACTGGTGTCTCCATTAGTATTAAATTTAAGAGCATCAATTCCAACTGCAGTGTCGTTGTATCCTGTGGTGTGACTGATTCCTGAGTTATTGCCCATGTAGACTGAAGAGCTGCCAGGTGTAATAGCGTCACTAAGAGCATCAATGGAAGCAACTGTACCTAAAGAAGTAAGATTGGTTTCAACTCCAGAATCATTTTGATAGTAAAGTTTTGAGTCAGCAGATTTGACATAAAGTTTTCCAAAATTGGCAGTGAATGATGGAGGAAAAAGTTCTTTCATTGAAGTAGAGCCATTAATAGTAAGAGTTTCATTAGGTGAAGAGGTGAGGATCCCAAGACTAGAGCTAGAAGTGTCAAGGTAGAGTTGATTATTGTTGACGCTGAAATCTCCAGTACCAGAAAGAGAGATATTTAAATTTTGTCCAGCACTTGGAGTGAAAGTTACACCTGATGCTGAGTCAAAAGAAATATTTGAATCAGCAATAGAAACAGAAGTGGAATTAATGTCAAGTGGAGCATTAGCAGCTACTGCTAAAGTTTTAGAAGCTCTTGTAAATGAAAGTGCACCATTGCCACCAAGATTGCCACTATTATTGAATTGGAAGTTGGTATCACTGCCGCTGGCGGTAGGTGGATTTGCCATCATGCCGTTAAGAACATTGAAGGAAGTACCAGAATCGTTTTGGAAATAAAGATTAGAATTTGAAGCATAAAGTTTCCCAAAACCAGTAGTTGTAGAAGGACTGGATGTCTCTTTTAAAGAGAGATTCCCATTAATAGTTACGATTTCATTTGGGCTAACTAAACCAAGTCCTAATCGATTATTGCTGCGATCCCAGAAAAGCTGAGAATTGTTTTGGGAGATGACGCCGTCAGCATTTGAAAAAAGAATTGAACCATCGGTGAAATCTCCGTCAAAACTGCTAGTAGTTCCATTGAAAATCCCACTGGCATTGAAATCTGCAAAATTAGCAGTAGTGCCATTTACTGGACCAGAACTAAGAACTTTGTTGAAGTTAGCAGTAGTACCATTGACAGACCCAGAAGAAATTAATTTAGCAGTAGAGATAGTACCAGAGTTATTGATGGTTGTAGAACTAAGAGTAGAAACTGTGGTAGTGCCAAAGTTTAAAGACGCTAATGTGCCATTAGTGAAATTGGCAGTAGTACCATTAACAACTCCAGAAGAGATTAATTTACCAACATTAGCTGTACCAGAAAAATTAGCATCAGAGAAGTTAGCAGTAGTACCATTCACTACCCCGGAAGAAATTAATTTGCCAACATTACTATTGGTAAAATTAGCAGATCCTCCATTGATGGTAAGCCCTTTAATAGTGCCATTGACTTCAAGCTTGGTGGAAGGAGTAGCAGTACCAAGACCCACTTTAGAACCGCTGTAAACAAGGTCACTAGTATTAATTTTGAAACTGCCAGCACCGCTAAGAGTAGAACTTAAATCAGAACCTGTGGCAGGAATGAAAGAAAGATTACCAGAGCTTTGTGTGAAGGAAGTATTAGCCCCGTCTAGAGTGATATTGGTATCAGCAATGGATACATTGGTAGAATTAATGTCAAGAGTAGAACTTGAGTTTAAAGATAAAGTAGTACCAGTATCGAAACTTAGAGTACCTGAAGAATAATTATCAGAAGACTCGGAACGTAGGAAAGAACTTGAATCAATATTATCAAGTGAGCCCGCATCAGTACCAACAGCAAGAGTACCATTAGTAAAATCAATTATTCTAATGGTTTTGCTAGTACTATTTTCTTTAATTGTTGCAAGAAGATCGCCATTTTTCCAAT
>CAYQSL010000004.1:0-26862 GCA_964420165.1 uncultured Gammaproteobacteria bacterium
CCTGAGTAATCACTGAGCTTAATTTAGTTGCATAAACTGAAGAATCACTCGTAATACTCACACTAACAGGACTCGTTGTAACTTGTTTTAAATCAAAAGTTAGACCATCAACTAAATCTGAAACTGAATTTGAATTACTAACCAAGGTTGCCCCGTTATTTAAAGTAGAGATAGTGAACTCAGCATTATCACCCAAAGTCTCACTAGTAGGATTATTCAGATTTAAGGCACTAACATTCCCATCACCTGTCAAAGTGATTGAAAGTGCACCAGTACCTGCATTCGTTAAAATTAATTTACCATTTAAATTATCAAAAGCTGCACTAACTTTAGCACCAGCAGTATTATTAATCTTAGTCACCAAGCCATCTATTGTTGTGCCTGTCGCAGTTGTATCGATAGCTATATCAGTACCATTAATAGTTATTTTTGTACCAGTTATACCAATAGCATTTAGTTTAGTAGAATCTTTAACGGCTTCCAAGTTTTGTATACCTGTTACATTACCACCACTAATTGGTGAATTATTCAAACCCAATGCTGAAAGCATATTTGAGGTATCACCAGAAGAACCCAAACTAGTTACACCCGTCAAATCAAATTTACCGGTAGAGGTATTGAAAGTAGCGGTAACACCAGAAAAGCTTGTAAGGAAAGTTTCTAAATCAGCAATTGTTGGAGTACCATCTGCAGTGTAAGTTTGAGTTACACCATTAACAGTTACGGTTCCGTCACTTAAAGTTACTTCACTTTTAAAATGAGCAGCACTAATAGCAGATGCATTAGTAAGATCAGTTTTAATGGCAGTGTCGGATTTTCTAATTGTACTAGTAGCTAATTTAGTTACACTAATATCAAAATTTTGATTAGCAGCTGAATCAGTTGCTGTCACAGAGACATAGGCACTGCTGGTATCACTACTCGTAACTTTTTTGGGAGCTAGTGGTACAGTACCATCTTTTACTCCATCATAAGCAAGTGTAGTTTTTAAGCTGCCTACTAAAGTTGAGACTGTGCTTAAACCTGTTTTCTCCTGAGTTAAAGTAGTATTTTTTTTAGTTAATGGGGCAATTCTATTTTGTGTTTCAACAGCAATTAATTGGCTCACTAAAGATGCCGAATCAAAAGAACTATTTAGACCTAAAAAACTTACACTACTACCGCTGCTGCTCAATTAAAGACCTCCAATTACAATTAGCCTTATTACCTTAACTTTCCTCGTAACCGCTTATATATACTCGGCAATCTAACCTAGAAATAGACTGGTTTACAGAAAAAAAAGTACTTTTGACCCCTTTCATTTTCAAAAGCCACTTGCTAGCCTTGCTCTCAGGATTAAAAATCAAATCTAATGATTTTAGCCTAGGTCAAAAGGGGGACAAATGAAAAAAGTACTTTTAGTTATTATCGGTTTATATATCACTTTAAATCCAGTCTTAGTAAAGGCTTCGACGAATACAGCTGAACGGAAAATTTATGTACATATCAAAAAAGAAGAATTAGATCTCTTACAAAGAGAGGCTTTAATATCGGAAGATATTCTCGACAGATTAAGTGACCTAGAAAAACTATTTCGCAGCATGAGCACAACTCTCTCTGGAACAGTTTCAATGGTAGAGACTATCAAAAAAATGTTGAATATCTCCGATACACCAACACCAACTACTCCTACTACAAATACCAATGCTAATAAAGTAGAATTGGCATCAGGAATGGTTTTGACACCAGGCTTTGTAAGTTATAAAGCAAAGGTTTATGACACTAGTAAAAGCTTCAGTGGTTTAGATCTGAAAACTTTAGACTTTGATATCTACTACAACAAAACTCTTTTTACTTTAGATCATATCGAAGGAGATGGGGTTGCTGGTAATGAATTTAAATTTATTAGTTTGCCACAAAGTAGTAGCGGAGCCAAAGATAGAATTCAAGTTCCAATCAGTGATTTACTTGCCAAAGCAGTAGAATTTGATTTGTACTTCGTTCCAAGAAATATGGATCTTGCCAAAGTAAATGATGATACTAAAATCGAAGTGAAAAATTACAAAAGAGCAATCAAAGATATTAATGGCAATTCAGTACACCAAATTATTTATGAATTGGGATTGAATTCACCAGATTTTATCAAAGTGACCAAAAAATAAACCTATAAGACGACATGATAAGATGATCCCTTGCAGTGGTGGAACATCTTGCAGTAATAATGGACGGCAATAGACGCTGGGCTAAAGAAAGAGGCCTAGTGTCTATTGAAGGTCATCGAGCTGGAGTTACAGCGTTAAAAAACCTAGTTAAGGCTTGTCCAGAATTTGGAATTAACTATCTTACTGTTTATGCTTTTTCAACCGAAAATTGGAAACGCAATAGCCAAGAACTAGATTTTCTTTTTAATTTACTTGGCGAGATGGCTGTAAGTGAATTAAATTCACTAGTAAGTGAAAATATCAAAGTTAGTTATATCGGTGATATTAGTGCTTTCGATTCAGGATTATTTAAGAAGCTAAATGCTTTACAAGAAAAAACCAAAAATAATACTGGTTTGAATTTACAAATAGCACTTAACTATGGAGCTTTAGATGAGTTTGTTCGTACCCTAAATTATATGAAAGAGAATTTTACCCCGAAGGAAATTACTGATCTTAATGTCGAGAGCTTTACTAAGACTCTTGATACCAAAAACATTCCTTCTCCAAAAATCCTTATTAGAACAGGTGGTGAAGCCAGATTAAGCAATTACTTACTCTGGCAATCTGCGAGCGCCGAATTATTTTTCACAGATATACTCTGGCCTAGTTTCTCCAAGAAAGATTTAGCAGAAATTTTAAACAGCTCTTCTTGTAAAGGATCATTGAGTGCCATATGAGTCAAACGCGCCAAACTCAAGTAAACCGTTTTCGTAGAGATGCATGGCTCGAAATCAATCTTGATCATTTAGAATTCAACCTCAAGAAAATTCATTCTGAGTTTAATAAACCTCTATTGCCTGTGGTTAAAGCTGATGCCTATGGGCATGGCGCAAGTGTAATTGCCAAAACACTTGATGCTTATAGTTTTATTTATGGCTATGGTGTAGCTAATATTGATGAGGCTCTTAATTTACGTCAAACCAGCAAAAATAGAATAATTGTTTTGGGTATCTGTCCAGATTGGGCTATCAAACACGCTTTAGAAGAAGATATTGAGCTAGCTGCAGCTAGTGAAGATTTCATAATAAATTTAAATGAGCTAGCTAAATCACTTGAAACAACTGCAAAGATCCATATCAAACTTGATACGGGTATGAATCGTATTGGTTTTAAATTATCAAAAGCAGAATTTGATGCGCTGATCGCCCGCACTGAAAAATTATCCAATATAAAAATCGAAACTATTTTTACTCACTTTGCGGATGGCAGTGATATAGATTTTTGCCAAGAGCAATATAAAAAATTTCAAGAATTAAGTACCGGCTTACCATATCTCAAGCACCCAGTATCAAGTAGTTCTGCACGTTCAATATCGGGACTAGAATTCGATATAATGCGCTGTGGCATTGAATTGTATGGTCTTGAAAGTCCTGAGCTTAAACCTTTGCTCTCCTTATATGCACGCATTAGTTTCATTAAAGAAATTGAAAATGGTGACTCGGTAAGTTATAAAAGAACTTGGAAAACAAACGAGCATACTAGAATTGCTACCCTGCCTTTAGGTTATGCTGATGGAATTCCAAGAATACTTTCTAATAAAATTCAAGCTCAATGCAAAGGACATTTAGTTAATCAAGTGGGTTCGATTACCATGGACCAAGTTATGTTTGATATTGAAGATCATGCTGATATTAAAGTGGGCGATTTAGTAGAACTTCTAGGACCCAATCTACCACTACAAAACTGGGCAGAGAAAGCAAATACCATTAGTTATGAGATCGCTACTAATTTAAATTTACGTCTACCAAAATCTTATACGCGCTAAATGAAATTAATTACAACTAGAAAAGAGTTACTAGAAATTAGAAACCTGCTTTATAGCAAGACTATTGCATTAGTGCCAACTATGGGTGCTCTGCATAAAGGACATTTATCGCTAGTAGATATCGCTGAAAAGCACGCAGATATTACCATAGTTAGTATTTTTGTAAACCCACTACAATTCGGTCCCAATGAAGACTTCAGTAAGTATCCACGTACTTTAGAAAATGATATTAAATTACTAGCTGATAAAAAAGTAGATTATGTTTTTGCTCCAAGTGTTGAAGAACTTTACAGCACTGAAGCAAAAAAAATTACGGCGAATGTTGAGATCAGTAATAAACTCTGTGGGCTTGCGCGCCCAGGACACTTCGACGGAGTATCTACAGTAGTAAATTTATTTTTTGAATTGATTGAACCTGATGTCGCTGTATTTGGTGAAAAAGATTACCAACAGCTTATGGTGATCCAAGAAATGGTTTCGCGCTTAAAATTACCTGTAAAAATTATTCCTGCACCTATAGTACGCGAGCCCGATGGTCTTGCCATGAGCTCTAGAAACCGCTATCTATCAGAGCCTGATCGCAAGCTAGCTGCAAATATTTATAAAGAACTTTCCTGGCTGAAAGAAAATTTCTCAGTAGAGAATTTAGAAACGACGAAAGATAAATTAGAAAAACTTGGAATGCAAGTTGAATATTTAGAAGAACATTGGGATAGAGTTTTTGTTGCTGCGAAACTTGGAACCACACGTTTAATTGACAACATCTCGATATTTTAAGCCTCTTCGAAAAGCTCCCAGATGCTAGGCTTGCGAATCCCCGAGGAGCCGGAGTTGACTAGTCGTCAATGAGGATTCTCCGAGGGGTGAGCGTAACGACGCAGATGGGACTTTGCGATAGGCTTACTTAGCAGCTAGAATTTCGTATTTAATTGGAATGACTCCGCTAGGGATAGCATCTATCATCTTTGCGGCAACTTCTGAAAGATCTACATCTCTTCCTGCTACGAAAGGTCCACGATCGTTAACTCGAACGATAATCTCTCTACCGTTGTTCATATTGGTCACTAAGATATAAGTGTTAAGGGGAAGGCTCTTATGAGCTGCTGTTAGCAAGTTACGGTTATAAGGCTCTGCGCTAGCAGTTGGCTTGCCATGAAAATGGGGTCCATACCAAGAAGCTGATGAATAACAGATGTCTTCAGTCCTTTTAAGACCTAATTTACCGATTTTCTTCTCAATATTGCTAGTTTCTTCATCAGTTTCAAGTAAAAGCTCCTCTAAAGATGGCCTCTCTTTCTCGTTACAATCATCGCCAATACTATGAACGCTGGTAGAAAAAGCCACAAATGTAGCTAAAACTATCCAAAAATTAAAAATTCGTCTGTAAAACTTACCCATATTTCTCTCCGGCTTTTTAAAGCTTTTAAGGGCAAAAATTATTCTAACATGATAGTTCTAGCGGAAACCCTTTAAAGCTATTATTTTAAGGAAAAGATTAGATATCTTTAATGTTAATACATTTTAGTTTTTGGCTCTAGACCTAGTTAATTACTTGGTTCTATAATGTAAAGCGAAACGTATTGATAAATATTTTTTTCTTAAAACTATATATTCTTACGTTGATAGGTACTAACAAATAAAAGTACCAGAGGCCGTAGTAAAAACAAAGGAGTTTTTACCATTTCAACTCTAATCACAGACCAACCTAAACAGGGCCAAGTTCAAACTTCTGCAAAAGGAGTTCAAGATCAATCATCTAATTCTAAAAATAGAATCGATAAGCCCTTAGGCACCTCTACAAAACCATCTGCAGAATTAGAGACAGAAGGTAAGAAAGAACTTGCAGCAATAACTAATAAAACTAATGCCGAAATTGCTCAGATAGTAAGAGGAACTAACGAACAATTAACTCCAGAGGAAGTATCAAAAAGAGCTTCTGAACTTTTAAAAGTAAATCCAGATTCAATCCCGCTTCCAGAAGAAATTTATGCTCACGCTAAAACTGTCTTTGGCATTGGTGGTCACTCAAGAAAATTAATCAAAGACAACTATCTAAAACGTAGAGAGTTTATTCTCACACAGCTTAGGGACGGAAGAAAACCTTATTACTCATTTGATGCGGATGGTACTTGTACTTTCAAAACAGTTCAGAAAGTAGAAAATTCTAGATCAATTGGTTCTTTACTTGATAAACATTTCTTGAGAAATTTACTTAAAGGCTTATGGAAAGTTGGTGGTTACTTCGAGATCAATACCGCAAGAACTGGTGTATTCCCAGGACCAAGTGCAGTTGGTACTGAAGGTCCTAAATTTAAAGATGCTAACGGTGAATGGCAAAACCCAAGATCTCCTAATGAAATTTCTTCTCTACTTCATGAGTTTGGTATTCATTCACTTGATGATGCGGATTCAAAAAATCTCTATAAATTATTAGTAGTCAACGGCTTATCTGGCGGTATTAAACATGATCCTAATGGCAAATTAGTAATCAATCCAGCAACTATCAACTACGGCAAATTTATTGATAAATTAAATCATATAAAATTACCAGATGCTGAAGATGGCTTCCTATCTAAGCTTGAAGAAATTGTTAGTAACAAGAAAGAACATAAACCACTTAAGGTACTTGAATACAAATCTATCCCAGCAATATTTGACAAACATCCTGATTTTTCAGTTGAAAACTATTTGCGTTATATAGATTTGGTAGAGAAATCTCGTGAACAAAATTTAGATGCAAAAGAATTTTTCCAAAAACTAAATGCAAGTGATATTAAGCTTCCAAAAGAATATTATGATCCTGCAAACCCACCTGCAAATGAATTTGATCTAACTGACAAAGTACGTAAAGGTCTACTTGTTTGCCTTACACCTCATGCTTTTGATTCTGATAACAGAGTTAGAGATGACATTAAATTACTTTTCTATAAAACCCTTGCAAAATTTGCTAACTCTCCAGAAGCTCAAGAATGGGCAGAAAAAGAATTTGGTATTCCTAAAGGTACTTGTTTATTCTCCATTAACGGTAAAGATGTCTCAGGAATTGATTTCGAAAATTTAGATAAAAAGTTTAGCCTCAAAGAATTCCGAGATTTTATAGACAAAAAATGTGCAGCACCAAAGAACAAAGAACATGTTCTTCTTGATGCCAAAGAAAATCCTCAACCGTATTGCGAGCTTGCACCAAATACCAGTAAAGCTGATGTATTCCCAAGTATAGAAGAGGTTGATGCGAAGAATTTATTAATAGTAGCTGCAGGAGATAGCCCAGGAACAGATGCTCCGATGCTTGCTCAAGCGATCTTACTTAAAGGTGCTGGTTATATTATCAGAGGTTTAATGACTGAGTATAACGTTGCAGAAGCAATGGTAACCCAACTCACATTACCGCTCAATCAATGGCATAAAGATGCTTTAACAAATGCAGGTAAAAATGAGAAGGGAGACCCAGTATTTAAACACAATAAAACGGGTGAAATTAAAACCAAATCAGAATGGGCAAAAGAATTTTTACCGCTTGTCGAAAAATCAACTTACAAATCCAGTAACATCCACGAAAATAATGCTTTCAATGCTGCTTTCTTTTCTGAGTTTCTTAATAGTCCCGAATTCAAATTAGAACTTGATGAGTCTAAACCTTGGGTTCAAGAAGTTCTCAAAGCCACTAACAAACGTAGTTTGGTCACCCCTACTAATGATTCAAATGAGAAAGCTTTAGAAGGTCAGGTTTATGCTAAATCAATTCTTGAGACCTATCCTTGGTTAGGCAATATTCCTTTTGTCAAAAAATATTTAAAAATTGAAGCAGCAGGCCCCTTCTTTGACAATTTATTAAGTCTAGTTTCTAAGACAATGATGATTGCTACACCCTTTGAATTAATTGGTGAAAAATTTGGCATCAAACCACTATCAACCCTTGCACGTTATGCACAGAAATGGAGTTACAGAATTAATACTGTTGCCTCAGGTGTTTCTAGAGGATTAGTTCTTTCAGCACATCAATTCCCTTGGCAATTTATCGGTGAGTGTTTTGGTTTCAGTTCTACTTTCTTTAATGATAGTTCTAAATTTGGAAAAATTCTTAGAGCCCTATCTAATACTGTTCTTATTGGTAGAGCGAATGAACTGGCAATGCGCAGTAACTATAATCTAGATGATTTTGCTAAAGACAAAACCACACAAGAAACTGTTAAAGAACAATACGAAAAATCTGCAGAATTTAAAGACAAGAAACAATATTTTGATAAAGCTACTGAGAAACGTATGGCAAGAGTGGATTACTTCCAATACAATTTCCTTGGTGGAGTTATTGGCAAGATTCCTTTCATAGGTAGATTAGCAGCAAGTGCAGTTGCTGACTCATGGCAAGCAACAGTAATGGCTTATGAATTCGTGGCTAACAAAGCTCTTAATCAACACGTACTACCAAACTTCTTTACTCTAGGACAAGTTGGTCCTACCAAGATGTCTAAAAATAGCGGTAAACCTTATGGTGAAGTTCATGAAGAGCATGCTTATGCATTTAGCGGTATTGCAACTTTAGGTGTATCTATAATGTCTATCTTCTCAATGATGGGCAAAAATACTTTCTTATCATCATTCCTAACCAGTGCAGCTAATATGATTCCAGCTCTAGGTATCGTTACTGCAGGTAAACTCGTTTACCAAGATCAAGCTGGTGATCCAAGATTATTTACTGACATCAATAAGAAACAACAAACTTACAGTCCAGAGAAATCTGGTTTACTACAAATGTTCGGTGGTTGGGGACAAGCAGTCATGGGTATGTTCATCAATACTTCATGGGGACCTGCTCTCTATGACTTTGCAACTGGTCTATATTTAAATGGTATTCGTGAACAAATCAAAATCGGTATTGATGATGCAGCCGTAAATCAATTAACGAGACAAGGTAAATATTACGTAGCGCACAAACACAATGGTAATGGTCCAGCGAGAGCAGCTAAACCTACAGGTAGAGACGGACACGAACAAGCTATTAAACTAGCTCAACCTAATCCTTCTAAAACGACGTTGGCTGCGTAGGAGTTTTAAGTATAAAAGAAATTCAAAATGAAGAATATGATTTACTAGATTTTGAAAAAAATCCAAACGCATTTATCAATAATTTTAAAACCCAACTTGAAAATTGAGCAGCCTCTCCGAAAAGCTCCCAGATGCTAGGCTTGCGAGTCCCCGAGGAGCCGGAGTTTACTTAGCGTAAATGAGGACGACGAGGGGCGAGCGTAACGACGCAGATGGGACTTTGCGGTAGGCTCTAATTAAATCTTCGGCTTACTACTTACCAAACCAACTATAAATAAATATAGGTACCAAGCAAAAGCAACCGTCAATCCCATATCCCAGTTAGGAACAAGGCTTGAACCTTGAGTCGCTTCTGCAACTGCAGCAATAGCAGGTCCAACTACAGCACCACCCATAATTGCCGTGCAGAGAATACTAGAAACAGCACCTGAATATTCAATTGGGAAACTATTAGTCGCAGTACTGTAAATAGTAGGAAACATGATTGAGATAAAGAAACCGATCGCTGGAAAAGCCCAGAGTGCTTGGTTTATATCACCAGTCATTGCTAAGAATAAAGATACCGCAGCAAGAGTAATATAAATCATTATCGCTCTGCCACCAGGAATTTTATGCAAAACAAAAGTCCCCAATAATCTACCAACTAAAAGTCCACCCCAATAATTACTGATAGTAGTGTTCTTCATTGCTTCTGCAGCATCACCGAAAGCTCCAACAATATTTAATTTGTCTTGAAGATAGAAACCAATGGTATTAGCTACTCCAACTTCTACTCCTACATATAAAAATATTCCAAATGCATATAAATAAATCAAAGGATGTTTTGTGAGTAACTCAAACGTTAAATTAGAAGAGCCTGCATTAGCTTTTACTTCTTTGCCAGAAACTGCTGGCTTAGGGTATTTCGGTAAAGCTAAAGCAAGAGTCATAAGTAAAGCAATACCTGTGAAAACCCAGTAATTAAAGGTCCAGTCGAAACCTGCATTCTTAATAAAGGTCACTAGTTGAGGTGCACAGTATCCACCAACACCATTAAGCACCATAAATAAAGTTAGGTTACGAGAATATTTCACCGGATCTGAAACATCAGCTACCAGAGGATTTAAAGCTACTTGAATTCCAGTGATACCAACACCACAGAGAAACATTGCCATCATATTAGGTATAAATCCTGGAATAAGAGCAAACAAAAGCACTCCTAGTGTAGTTATTAGTGAACTTGCTACTAAAGTAACTTTCTTAGAACTTTTCTCCATGAAAAGACCCCAAGGTATAGAAGTCACTCCGTAAGCGATAAAGAAGGTTGCTGCTAAGAATACTGATAAAGAAGAGCTAACTTGGTAAGTGTCTCTGATCTTAGGTATTATCGCCCCAGCCACATTGGTTATAGCCCCGAAAGAAAAGTAAGCAAATGCAATAGCAATGCTCAGAATTAAATAATTATTTGGTTTGTCGTTAGAATTCATGTTTTTACCTCTTTGTATAGCCTTATAAGCATAAAGCATAGTAGCCACTTTTAACAATTTGTTTACAAAACCTCATAATTAGCACGATTCCATAGTGATAAAATTTGATCCGCTATGGCATCCGCATTACAAGTAATACTTACCGAAGACTCACAAGCAGGCAAAGCTGGTGAACTAATTAAAGTTAGGCCAGGTTTCGCTAGAAACTTCTTGCTTCGCAGAGGTCTTGCAGTTGTTGCCGACAAAAATAGTTTACAAGCTTACGAAGAAGGTAAAGCTGAAATTGAAAAATTAGCAGAAGAGAAAAAAGGCAGAGCTGAAAAAATCAAAGAAACAATTGGCGAAACAGCTTCTATCATCATTCAAGCTAGAGCTGGCGAATCAGGTAAATTATTCGGTGCTATCACTAAAGAAAAAATCTTTGAAGCATGCAACAAACAATTTAATGTAAACCTCACTAAAGAGAACATTAAACTTAAAACTCCTATCAAAACTATTGGTGAATCTACAATTCAAATAGATTTAGGTTCAAATATCCAAACTGAGGTTACTATTAAAGTAGTAACTGAAAACTAAACGATGTTTATTACAATTGAAGGTCCAGACAAAGCAGGTAAAACTACACAACTTGGTTTGTTAAAGGAATATGCTCAGAAACAAGGTCATGAGTGGCTCTTTACTCGTAACCCAGGCGCTACAGAATTGGGTAATCGCCTGAGAACTATTGTTCTAGATAGCAATGAAACCATCTCTGATAAAGCAGAGCTAATGATTTACCTAGCTGATAGAGCAGATCATGTAGCGACTTTATTAAAACCAGAACTTGCTAAAGGTAGAGTAATTATTTGTGATCGTTTTGCAGATAGTACTCTTGCATACCAAGGTTACGGCAGAGGTATTGATATCAAAACTATTGAAATTGCAAACGCACTTGTTTGCGAAGGTGTAAAACCTGATCTAACTATCTTATTAATGGTATCTGAGAAAGAGGCAGCAGCAAGAACTACTACTAAAGATCGCCTTGAACAAGAAAACAAATTATTCTTTGTGCGCGTGAGAAATGGTTATAAAACTATCGCAAGAGAAAATCCAACAAGAGTAAAGGTTATTGATGTAGATGGTCTCACTAAAGATGAAGTTCATCAAAAAATGATCACACTAATCGAAGAATTCCTAAAAAACAAAAAAGCAATTAATGTCTAAAACTGTCTTAGTAACTGGATCTGCAGGTTTTATTGGTTCTCATCTAGTCGATTACCTAATCAGTCAGGGTCATAAAGTTATTGGAGTTGATCTTTTTAATAATTTCTATGACCTAGATATAAAAATTGGTAATTGCTCTAATTTCTTTTCTCATGAGGAAGTAAAAAAATTATCCGAATCAGTTGTTAGTCCTTTTAAGTTTCTCGGTAACTTAGCAGAACTTGAAAAAAAATATCCCAAGCATGAAACTCAATTGCAATTTATCGAAAGTAATAATTATAAACTCTATGCTCTAGACCTCTGTGATTATGATGCTTTGAAACAAGTCTTCATGGATAATGATATTACTCATATCGTACATCTTGCTGCACTTGCAGGAGTAAGACCATCAACAATTTATCCAACTCTCTATCAGGACAATAACGGCAGATCCACTGTAAATATTCTTGATCTAGCAAAAGACTTTAATGTAAAGAAGCTAGTTCTAGCTTCAAGCAGTTCTGTATATGGCTCTAGAGCTAATGTCCCTTTTAAAGAGAGTGAGGATATAAGTAAACCAATTAGTCCTTATGCTGCATCGAAAGTAGCAAATGAAGCAATGGCACATAGTTTTCATTACCTCTATAAAATTCCGACTGTCTGCCTTAGATTCTTTACTGTCTATGGACCAAGACAGAGACCAGATTTGGCAATTCATAAATTTACTAAATTAATTGATAATGGCAAAGATATTGAAGTCTATGGTGATGGTTCTGCTCAAAGAGATTTTACTTATATCGAAGATATTATTGATGGCATCGTGAAATCAATTGATCTGAATTGTGGTTTTGAGATTTTCAATTTAGGCGAATTCAGAGTAACTAGCGTTAATGACATGATCAGAATGCTTGAAGAAAGACTTGGCAAAAAAGCTAACGTCAAATATCTACCACCAATTCCTGGTGATGTGCCCATTACCTGCGCTGATATCAGCAAATCCAAATCAGTACTGGGTTACAACCCACAGACAGATATTGAAGATGGACTGACTAAGTTTGTTGAGTGGTATAAATCAAAATAGGGTTGTGCTGCGCTGCATGCGTTTCACTGGTTGCGCTCCGCTGGTATTAGACACATAGTGCGTCATTGCGAGCATAGCGAAGCAATCCCCCTGCGCAACCTGGATTGCCACGACCTCTTCGAGGTCTCGCAATAACACATTAGATCCCACCATGCAAGAAAGTAGTATTTGGAAACACACTTGCTAAGTGCTGTTGATACATTTGAGCTTGTGGATGTTTAATAAATATCAGGGTTTTAATTAACCATCTAGCTAAGATCGCATTTTTCTCACTAATTGGAACTAATTTATCTAAATAGTATTGTGCGCGATCTTTTTCAAATTCCCAACTGTAAACTAGTAGTCTCAAGTTCACCTGGAAATGCTCTGGATAGTACTTATGAGCTGCCTTTAAGAAAACTGCTGCACTATCAACATCACGATTTTGCAAACTAATCAAAGCATTATAGTAAAGAGCAGTAGCTATAGATTTATTAAAAGCAAAACCATATTTATCCAGCATATAATTATTAGCATTTTGCGCTTCTAATCTATGAAGTTCTATAACCCTGTCATCAAGCAAGTTATAAGTAAAAGGGAATTCATTAAATTCTTTAAAAGTAGATTGCTGTATAAATGGATTAGCTTTAAAAGTATTTGTCGCTGGATCTTTATAGTATTCAAGAAGCTTATAACGCCAGTTTTGTTTAGTACCTAAATCATCAACTGAATTAATAGTCTTAATCCAGAATACTTCTCCATTCTTCCAATCGAGATTTTTCAAGAATGATCTAGCTCCAAGTCCTAGAACTAGGACCATGAAAGCAACACAGAGAAGCTTTTGCCTTGGCTTAACCAACATTGAATTTAAATCAAAGTCATTAGGGAAGTATCTATCTAATAAAAGAAAAAACAAAACCACTAAACCCAAAACAAAAAAGTAAGTATAACGATCTCTAGCTAAGACATACAAAGGAATGATGTTCAATGACATTCCGATACTAATATAAGTAAATAAAATTACAAGTGCAGCTAACTTATAATTATTCTGTTTTCTGCCAAGAAGAAAGGCTACCAAAATAATTGGTGAAATAAAAATTACCAAAGTTAGTAAGTGGTATGGAGTAAATGCATTTTTCAAAATCACATTGTGATGCTCATCCATAGTGAGTTTGACAGGCCATATAAATAGTTTCAAGTAATGAAAAAATATCTGTGGTGCTAAAACAAAAACTCTTTCAAAAAACTCATTTGGATCACGCACTAGCCATTCTTGTCTTTCTGTAGAAATAGAAAATCTATATGCTAAATAAGTAAACAAGGAAATAAAAGCAAAAAATATTTTTGCCACATTTGCTTTTACTAAATCAAAGCCACCATAGATTAAAGGGAAGAGTAATAGCAAAAACGGGATTATCAAAGCCATTTCAGCCCCTAAATAAGCTATGAAAAAACAAATCGCGGCTAAAAAAGCAAAGAGAATTTTTTGTTCAGTTTGAATATTTATTAATAAAAATAATCCCAATAAAGCAAAGAAGTGTCCTAAAAGAAATCCTGTGCCAGAGGTAAGTATATTCAAAGCCTCATGGTGTAAAGGATGTAGAGCCCAAACTAAAGTAATACAAAAAGGTAAAAGTGAATTAGGTTTTAAAACTTTATCGAATAAAGCTCTAAGAATAGAGAAAACCAAAAAAGTATTTGCCAGATGAATACCAAAGTTAAAGACTAAGTGATTTGTAAAAGGGGCTGGTCCCCAAAGTTTATAAGCAACGGCAGAGGCTATCCACTGCAATGGTCTGTGAATGGTACTGGGGATATTAGTCCAAGCCAAGTTATAACTTGCAGCAATGTTATTCCAAAAAAAACTAAAAGTATCAAAGAGGTTATCGTCGAAATAGTCATTCCTTGCAAATAAATCTATCCCGTCATAGCCTGAAAACTCAGTATGTAGACTAGTAAACCAAGTAATGGCTACAAGCAATAGAATCAAGAAAATTTGATTTTTTGTACTAGAGAATATTGTCTTTAAATTCACTACTAAATTATGTCATCAAGCTTTAAATCATAGTAAAATAAGCCTTTCATGCGACTTGAATTACACTGGAAAATTTTAATTGGTCTAGCTTTGGGAGGATTAGTTGGCTATTTCTTCTCCTTAAATAATATTGACGGGAAAAATCTCGATCCCAATATAGGCTTTTTTCATTTGAGCTATATAACTTGGATGGGTGATCTCTTTTTGCGCTTACTAAAGATGATTGTCATACCAGTTATCGTCTGTTCAATTATTAGTGGAGTAAGTCATTTACCAATTAATAGTCTAGGCAAAATTGGATTTATTACTATAGTAACTTTCAAAGGACAAATGTTAGTTGCAGCAGTCATTGGTTTATTCTTTGTAAATTTATTCAAACCTGGTCAATACATAGATCTACATTCGATTTTAGATTCAGGTAAAACTCATGAAGAAATTAAATTCATTACCGAAAGTTCTCATGGCGTTGGAGATATCCTTCTCAGCATGATTCCTGCAAATATTTTTACAGCTTTCTCGGAAGGAGCTTTAATTCAAATTATCGTTTTTTCTATCATCGCTGGTATAGCTTTGATTACAGTAGAGCGTGGTAGTAAGATCCTAGACCTTGTGAATATTGGACTAGAAGCAATTTTGAAGGTTACTCACATGATCATGGAACTAGCTCCATTTGGTGTTTTTGCCTTAATTACCAAGACTGTAGCTATTGGCGGTATCAGCTCAATTGCTGAATACGGTATGTTCATGATTACCGTAATCACAGCTTTGCTTACATTACTATTTGTTGTTGGTTCTTTATATATTCATTTCTTTACTGATTTTACACCGATACAATTCTTTAGCCGTATGCGTGAAGTAATGCTCACTGCCTTTAGTACTTCTAGTTCTGCAGCAACTATACCTGCAACCTTAGAAGCGATGGAAACCAAATTCCATATTCCTAATGAAATAGCAAGTTTTGTTATTCCAATTGGAGCTACTATGAACATGAATGGAGCTGCAATCTATGAATCAATTGCAACTTTATTTATTGCTCAAGCTTATTTACCAGAGCCTCTAACCATTAGCCAGCAAATTTTTGTGGTCTTCATGGTACTTATAGCTACTTTCGGCACACCAGGAATCCCGCATGGTAGCTTGGTTACACTTGCTGTAGTATTTCAAGCTGTAGGTTTGCCACTTGAAGCCATTGGAATCATTTTGAGTATAGATAGAATTCTCGATATGACTAGAACTATGGTTAATATTAGTTTCGATGCTATTTCCTGTTTAATGATTAATAAATTTATTGATATTAAACCAGAGCTAGTTATCAGCCCTGGACTTCTACAGGATCAAAGTTTAGTAGAAACTAAATGAAGTTAAATTCTTTATTTATTAGTAGTACTGATACAGGAGTTGGTAAAACTTATTTCTCTAGTTTATTGATTTCTGAATTAACTCGCCAAGAGATTTTCTCTGCCAAACAAATCGCTTACTATAAACCAATTCAATGTGGTTTAGAGATGCGTAATGGCTTGCCAAGAACTGACTGTGATTATATTTCAGAGAACAACCCTGGAGTAGGAGTTTTCAATAGTTATTTTCTGCAATATCCTGCTGCACCAAATTTTGCTGCAACTTTAGAGAATATAACTATTGACATTGAAAAAATCGAAAAAGATTTTGCCGATTTAAAGAAGAGATTTGATTTTATAATTGTTGAAGGAGCTGGTGGTTTAGCTGTACCTATAACTGATAAGTTTTTGGTTTCTGATTTAGCACAGTACTTGGGTTTGCCTTTAGTATTAGTTATACGACCAGATCTTGGAACTATAAATCATTCTTTGCTTTCAATCGAACATGCTAGAAATAAAAAATTAGAGATTTTGGGTGTTTATGTTTCTGCACCAAACCCTAATAAGAATGAGACTTACAGCGGCACCAATGAAAAAACTGATGAAATGCAAAAAAAATCTGCAATAGATTCTATACTTAGGATAGGTTCCACTAATATATTTGATCTCAAGAATCTAAAATGCATAGCCCCTCAAAAGAACTAATCAATAAACTAATCCAAGATTTCACAAGCGCAGATGAGCTAAACAAAACTCTTGCAAGTATTTTTATAAATGAATTCCAGGAACCTGGCTTAATTCTTTTACCAGTAGGCAAGACCTTTGAAGAAGGTATCTATCCCTTAGTTGATGAGCATTTTAAATTAGAAAGCATTGAATTTAGAGAAGATTCCAAAGAACAAGTTTTTAAAGATAAACAAAACCATATTCATAAAAACCTTTATTTATCGCATATTGACGAACTTATTACTCCAGAAAAAAATATTTTTTCACAACGCTTAGTAAAGTCCTTGCCTAATACTATTGAACAAGCACAAGAAAGATTCCATCCAATAGATATTGATGACTATCAAGAGTTTGATCGCTTTGTACGCGTGCAAGGCGGTCCCAGAATAATTTTTATGGGCTTAGGTGAAGATGACTCTACGGCTCATGTAGCTTTTATTGGCGAAGATTTTCTAAATACTACTACCACTATAGTTAGCCTCAGTCCTAAAACAAGCGCTAATTCCAAATGTGAGCAGGCTGTAACCATAGGCACAGATATTTTTAAATATCCAAATATTGAAGCTCTGATAGTAGTTGCCAAAGGTAAATCTAAAGCCGAATCCCTAAGAAATGCTTTCGAAGATCCAGATACAGGACTTGGCTTTTTAATAGAGAACCATGCTGATAAATTAAAAATCTACGCTGATAGAGAAGCTATGACTTTACTGAAGCTTTAAGATTTTGCATGCCAGCTAATAGAATATCTATATTAGCTTTAAATACATCAAAAGAAGTTCCTATTTGAGCTCTATAATCTTCAATATGCTCTTGCAAATAGCTAAAAGCCTTAAGAGAAGCATCTAAAGCATTACTTTTAGCTGATTGGAAATTAAAGTTCTTCAATTTAAAAGAATTCTCAGGTACAATCTGAATGCCATAGCGAAGCTTTCTTATTAATTTATCACTATTGGTCTTTATCTCTGGATCAAGCGGCTCAAAAAGATTCTCATAAATATTAAATTCAATTTTGCCTTGATCTGTAATTAAATCAAACTTAAGGGTATCGCCTCTAAGATCGAAATCTTGAATTCCAGATACTTGCGCTTCATAAAACCTATCAAGCCCTGCTTTATAATCTTCTGCTCTCTGTTGTTTCTTTACTTTCTTAGCTTCATCAGGGATATAAACAGAATTTTTCTTTGAAACAAATAATCCAAAGAAATTTCTAATTACTGAAGCTAAACTAAGTCTCTTCATTTCATCTTCAGACTTATCAGGCTTACCTGCTTCAGCATTTGGATAAGCACTATGAAGAATCTGCTGCATCACTTGCTTTGCATGATCCGCAAAAGAAGGAATGCCTTCTCTATCTCGGCCCATAATGAGCATATTTTCTTGTGCTACAAATCTACCTACAGTTTTAGCTGCATTCATGGCTCTACGAAAAGTAACATTGGTTTCCATAAAGAAACATAATCGCACAGCAAGATAACAGGGATCAAGCAACTTTAGCTGTGCTGCAATAATCTTTAGTTTTTATAGTAAATTCTAAAGCCCTTACCAGAAGATCTAGATTCTTTTTGAATTGTTCAAAATTATAATATTCTTTATCTCCATGCCTTCTATATCTATTCTCGTCGATATTTCCTTGTATAAATTTAAAAGCTTTAAGAAATAGCCCTAATACAAAATCTGGTTTAAAAGTATAGTGTTCTGTTTCCAAATGAGAGTATGAAGAGTCCTGTCCAAAACTAACCGATATAGTTCTACCACCAAGAGTTCTAATCAGCTTTCCAGAATTGCATTCAATATCAGGATCTAATTCTTTAAACAAAGATTCTATATCATAATTCAAATGTATCTTACCGATATTTGTATCTAAATTAAGTGAAGAGAAACAATTGCTCTCGGATAGTGGCATGTAAAAACTTTGAATTTTACAATCGTTAACTTCTTTAAGCCTTGCGTGATAATCATGTGAATCATAAATTAATTTTTTAGAATTTCCTATGCTAGATAAAAAATTGGCAACAGAGAATATAAAACTTTTTACAGAGAAGGGGGATTTTAAATTCGTAGATTGTTTATTAGACTCAGCTGCGCTATGAATCAATTTATTTATTACTGATTTGGCTTCTTCTTCCAAAACAGTAATTCTCTGTGCTGGGGATTTCGTAGATAGACAGTTTCTTCCTAAATACTCTCCCACTATTGTTGCTGCAGATAAAGCTTGTTCATAACCAACCGCCATCGAATTCATAGGGATAACGATAACACGACAAGATAATAGAAATCAAGTTAATTCAGTAAATAATTTTTTTGCCCAAAGTTTATTTAAAAATTCTTTTATTGGTAGAACTAAAATCTCTATGCCACCATCTAAATTAATTTTTCTAGATTTAGGATCTAAACTAACTACTATTAATTTAGCTTCAGGATTTTCTCTTTTGAATGCTGCCAAACATAGGAGATCTTTTCTATCTACAAAAGCATCAATTTTTACTTCAATTGCATAGATAGACTTATCTTCTTTAGTAATAACAAAGTCAATTTCATTTTCACCATTCTCTGCATGCCAAAATTTTACTTGGTAATCGAGTTCATTTAAACCAAAGTAAGCAATTAATTCCATTAGAACGTAATTCCAAAAAGCTTTTGCAGAGTCATTGCCTTTAAGAACAGTAATCGTTCTATGAGCAAGGTAATTAGCAATACCAACATCAAATAAAAAAAACTTTGGAGAATCATTAACTTTAGCTGGATTATTAGTAAAAGGTTTTACATAGTAACCAAACATAGTATCGATTAGAATCTGATATTTTTCTTTAACTGCTTTTTCATCAAGTCCAAAATCTTTAGCTAATTTAGTGTAGTCAACAATTTCTCCATTGGAAAAAGCTAGCGCTTCTAAAATTTTTGCAAAAGCATTTAAATTTTTATCAGAACTGCCAATTTTAATTTCTTCATTGAAATAGTCATTGAGATAGGTTTTTAAGAAGCTCGCATAGTCATCAGATTGATAAGGGTAAGGCATTAGCCCACGATTAAAAATCTTGAGTAAATCAAATTCAGACTTAGAGAATTCTGGATAAATTAATGGATACATTTGGCAAGGCTTAGCTTTAGCGCTAAATAAATCCAAACTAGTTTTTTTAAATCTACGCTTATTAGGAGCAGAAATAATGAAATATGCCTTAGAATTTTCAATTAACCAAATTACCTCATCTAGTAACTCAGGAATTTTTTGAATTTCTTCTATGATGACTGGTTCTTGAAGCTGCTCTTCACTTAAAGCTAAAACATTCTCTCTTAGAAATTTTGGTTCTTCTAGAAGTCTTTGATATAGTTCTACATCAACAAGATCATAAGTTTTAGCTAGAGGATATTTTTTCTTTAGAAAAGTTGATTTGCCCACTTTTCTTGGACCAAAAATAAACGCACTTTGCTTTTCAGCTAAATTGAGAGATAAATATCTGTTAAATTCCATTACTTCGCCAAGGTCCCAGTTAAAACTTCAAACCCATCCTTCGTAATAGCTACATCATCTTCAATACGCACACCAATAGCCTTATCAGCTATATATATCCCTGGCTCGACTGTGGTTACCATACCCGGTACATACTTGGTAGTTTTTTTATCAATGCCTAAATCATGAACATCCATACCTAATGAATGACCTGTTCCATGCATATAGTATTTTTTAATTTGTTCTGGATCATTTTTATCCTTAATATATTTTAGACTTGCAAGTCCCTCACCAATTACATTTAAAGCAACTTGATGTGTGTCCATAAAGCTTGCACCTGGTTTAATTGATTCGATACACTTTTTATTAGCTTCAACTACTACATCATAGATATCTTGCTGCTCACGAGACATTGGAATATCTACACAATGCACTCTAGTAATATCGCTTGCATAATATTGATATTCAGCACCAGCATCAATAAGCACTAGATCACCCTTCTCAAACTTACGCGTGTTCTCAGTGTAATGCAGAGTACATGAATTAATTCCTGAAGCCACTATTGCTGGATATGACCAACCACTACCACCTTGTGAGCGGAAGACTTGATTGAAAATTGCTTCAATTTCATATTCATAGATTCCTGTGGTGATCGCTTCTTTAGCAACTTGATGTGCTTGCACTGCAATCGCTGCAGACTTACGCATCAATTCAAGTTCAGCACTTGATTTAACGGATCTTAAGGCATGGATGAAATCTAAAACATCTTTATTAGAACTATTGTCATGATTTTTGAAATCATCTATTTCATAAACAGCATCTGCATGAAAATTTTTCTTAGCGCCACTAAGTCCTTCACGACGTCCTTCCCAAATCGCATGTAGTGGATCATAAGGATGCACAAATAAAGTAAATGGATTATCTGCATGTGGATCAAGAACCATCACCGAATCCGGCTCAATGAAACCAGTTAAGTAATAGAAATCACTATCAACTCTAAAAGGATATTTCACATCATTACTAAAAACTTTCTGCGCGCCACTACTAAGAGCAAACTTATATTGCTGTCCATCTTTATCACTTAAATCTTTTAAGTAGTCTAAAACTTTTTGGCGGCGGGATTTGAATTCAGTGGAACTGATCATACAAGATCAATGATAACAAGGATTAAGAATAAAAGTTATTAGACAATAGCAAAAGCCTGTTCTAAATCATTAATCAGATCTTCAACATTCTCTATACCAACTGAAAGTCTCACTAAATTATCATAGATACCCAGTTCCTGTCTGCGTGCTGCTGGTACCGCAGCATGAGTCATTGAAGCAGGATGACAAATCAAACTCTCAACTCCACCTAAAGATTCAGCGAGTTGGAAAATCTGTGTCGCACTTGTAAGCTTCTTGACTTGCTCAATATCACCGGCAAACTCAAATGAGATCATGCCGTTATACATAGTCATTTGACGTTTATAAAGTTCATACTGAGGATTACTCTTCAAAGCCGGACAATAAACGGCTTTCACCTTGGGATGTTTTTCTAACCACTCAGCGATCTCTAAAGAATTAGCATGATGCTGTTTCATTCTTACCGCTAAAGTTTTAATTCCTTTCATAAGAATCCAACAGTCAAAGGGACCTGCAAGAGAACCAGTTGCATTTTGATGATATGCAAATTTATTTGCCAGCTCTTCATCCTTAACAACTATTGCTCCAATTAGAACATCAGAGTGACCGCCAAGATATTTAGTACCGCTATGCACTACAATATCCACACCAAAATCCAATGGTCTTTGTAAATAAGGGCTAGCAAAAGTATTATCAAAGCCAATCAATATCTGAGTTTCAGGCGTGCGACTTTGATTGATTTTTTTGACCGCTGCAACTATCGCAGAAATATCACACAACCTCATCAAAGGATTAGTAGGTGATTCAAGCCAAACTAATTTAGTATTTTCTTTTACTTGCGCAGTTAAATCTTCAACTGATCTTGAATCTACAAAATCAAATCCATATCCTAATGGCGCAAAAACCTGTGTGAAGAGTCTATGTGCTCCACCATAAAGATCACTACTTGATATAACTCCATCTCCTGGTTTTAAAATTTGTAAAACGGCGTGAATAGCGCTAATGCCAGAAGGATAAATAAAACCTCGAGAGCCATTCTCAAGCGAAGCCAAAACATCTGCTGTCGCTGTTCTCGTTGGATTGCCTGTTCGAGAATAGACATAGCCTTTATTATCGCCTATCCCTGCTTGAGTGTATGTAGCAGTTTGATAAATAGGAAAAACCGTTGCACCCGTTGCAGGATCAGGAGCCTGCCCTGTCAGAATAGCTCTAGTCTCAAAATGCCAAGACTGCTCTATATTTTTTTGTGCTTGATTTAATTCTTGTCTAGTTTTATAGTCAGATTTTTTCATTTATTAAATTTCTTTCTTTTAGTATTCTGTGGACAATAATACTTTTAGCAAGAAAATCTGGTATTTAGATAATAGCGAATGCCCTCATCCTGAGCATGCTCGTCATTCGTAGCTGTCCGCTCAGAATGACGAGCACTTGGGAATGATAGAATTGGTGGCAAAATGATTAGAACTCTATTTAGATTAGTATTTTTTGTATTCGGCACAGTAAGTGGTTTTGTTATCGCTTTATTAGTATTGCCTATACCTGGTAAAACTCTTTTTAATAAAATGTCTAAATTGCCAAATAATGTAAAAAAACTTATAGATGATACTATTGATTTCTCTAGTGCATTTTTTAATTTGATTAATGCTATCAGTAGAACTGTTTATCAAGAGTATCTTCAATTAGCTAAAAAGATACAAACTAGAATAAATGCGGTCAATGAAAAATACTCCACTGAGTTTGATGAAGATGATAACTTTAAGAGTAAGAAAGAAAAATTTATAGGAAAAAAAGTTGAGGTGAGTAATGGATATCAATCATGATATTTTAGATCTAGTTTTAGTTACAAGTTTAGGAATTTTAGCAGTATCATCTGTTGTCTTTTTAAGCTTCTTTATCCCAGTATTAATCCAGTTTTCAAAGACTTTAGAAGCATCACATAGTCTTTTGTCTGTTTTTAAGAACTACGCTGTAGCGCTTCAGGATTCAGTTGGTAATGCCAAAAAAGGTGCTGCAAAAATGGCATCATATGTTTCTGAATTCGTAGGTTCAATTACAGAAAGCGTTGTAGATATGTTCTTTAAAAAGAAATAAGAGTCTCAAATTTAAATATTCAAGCAAATTCTAAGCTCAAAAAGTTATAATTAGTTTCATGTCTGAATCGAAAAATAATGGTTTTGGTACTTTACTTCTAGGAGTAGCTTTTGGATTAGCTTGCGGATATTCTGCTGGCATTTTAACTGCACAAAAACCTGGTAGAGAACTTAGGAGAGATATCGGTGATTATTCTACTGACTTAGCTCAGAGAATCACTGAAAGATTTCAAAGTCTCAAAGAAGTAATCAAAGAGAAAGCTACTGAAATAAGAAGTTTCAGTGATGAAAATCTCAAAAAAACTGCAAAGAATATTGAAGAATTAGTTGAATCATTAGATAAACAACTTGAAGCACTAACTAAGAAACAACCAGTAAGCGCTTCAAAATCTAACAATAATTAATTCAGTGAAGTCCTTTTATCAAAAGCATAAGGTGAAGATCGCAATGCTTGCCCCACTTGCCCTGGGGCTTTTGTTTTTTATATACAGTGCTGTTTCTGGAATCATTGCGATAAACACTACCAAAATCCCAAAAGATTTTAAGAAAGTTAGCTTGAAAATTTCTAATTATGAAATCAAGCAAATTAGTACTAATGGTGATCAGGTTGAATGGATTCTAAAATCAAGCCATGCTTATGCAAGTTCAGATGAAAGCAAAGCTAAAATCATCGAACCTTATTTGATTTACTACCAAGCTGGTAAAGAGAAATTTAAAATTCGCTCCAAAGTAGCATATCTCAACAAAGTCGATCAAGAAGTGCTTTTGATCAACGGTGTAACACTTGATAGCGCTGATGGTAAGTATAGTATTAAAGCTGGCACACTTAAATTTGCTGAAAGCAATAAGTTCTTAAATCTCGAAGACAATTGGACTTTAGTTACCGATGATGGCAGTACCGTAAAAGGCAATTCAGGATTAGTTAGTAAAGATTTTAAATCTATAACGAGTATCAATGATGCCTCACTCACTAAAAAAGATGGCGATAGTAGCATCGTCATTACTGGTCAAAAAATAGAATTGCAAAGTGAATCAGAGACTCCAATTATCGCTAGTAATTCAGCAGTACTACATATGAGTAGCACTCAGAAGCTATATGCAAACCTTATCAAAATTAAAAAGAACGGCTATGTCTATGCAAATAGCAATGTCAGAGTTGTTACTCCTAAAATGATCTGTCAATCCCAGACCTTGGAAGTAATTCCGAAGAAAGAGGATAAAAAACCTAAGACTGCAATTTTCAAAGGCAATCCACACATTACCCAAAACGATCACACTATCTATGCAGATTTAATTACCTATGACTTTGCAACAGAGGCGGCAGCTTTCGAAGGTCATGTGCATTCCGCAGAATGAGAGTATTCAAAGTACTTGTATAATCTTAAAAGTGAAAATCACCAGATTTTTATTGATATCAATTTTTATTTGCTCAAACTTTCTTGTAGCTCATGCCGCGCTTTTCAATAAGAAAAAGAAGAGCGAACCGAAAAAAAGCGAGCAGAAGAAAAATAACCTTAGTGGTTTTAAAATTATCTCAGCTGAGAAACTTGATTACACAGAAGGTAATTCAAGCCTTATTGGTAATGTAAAAATCAAATTAGGCGAATTTACTATTAGCTCACCTAAGGTTTTAATCAGTTCAGACAAAAATGGACAAGCTAGTAATGCAAGATTTACTGAAGATGTAATTCTGCAATCAAAAGACCTCAAAGTCACGGCTCCAATAATGGAGATCGATGTACAGAAATCTCTTTTCAAATGTTTTGCTGACGATAAACAATTAGTAAAAACTTTAATTGGCGAGAAGGGTGATTTGATTTTTTCTGGCTATCAAGAATATGAGATCGAGACTGGCTTTGGTAGATCTGCTACTAAAAATTTCACTGATCCAAATGCTATTGCTTATATTAAACAAGTTCAATATATCGGTAAAGATATGGATGTAGTTTCAGACACTATGGAAATGGAAATCCATAATGGCAAACTTCAATATGTTGATTTCATCACAAATGCAGTTGCCAAGGATGTTAGACAAAGAACTCAAGCAGACGAAATTTACTATTTCCCAACCCAAGCCTTACTCAAAGCCGAAGGTAACGCCAAAATAATTTACTTACGTCAAGAAGATCCAACCTATGTTTTCTCTGATTTGGTAGTTTATGAGCGCGATAAAAAAGTCTTCTCCGCATTTAGCAAGGACTTCGATCCTAGATCAGAAATATATTCCAAAGATACTTATGGTAAAGCCAGACAAATAATTTTATTACTAGATAGTAAAGATCAGCTTGATAGAGCGATCTTTACTGGTAATGCTTACGCACAATTCAAAGACAAATCAATGCTAGGTCATGAGCTTCTCATGAATATTAAAGAAAAAACTTTACAAACTTTAGTAGGTAGACCGAAGAGCCAAATCCTGAAAGTTGGATCAGTAGAAGATCCTAAGGCAAATAAAAAACCAAAAACTGCAAAAGAAAAGAAAAAAGCCGAGAAGAAAAAGAAGCGCAAAGAAAGAAAAGCGAAGGAAGCAGAAAAAGAAGCTAAGCTCCAAGAGAAAGAAGTAAAACAAGAAAATGATCTTCCAGCAGAAGATATAGCGATATAGAATATTCTTAACATCCTCGAAAAGTTCTCAGATGCAAGGCTTGCGAAGTTCGTAGCACCGGAGTTGCATGACTTCTTCGAAACTGCAAGTTTCGTGAAAGAAGTCATAAATAAAAAATTTCAATCTTCTAAATTTTTAGGGTGATTTCAACGCATTCTTCAATCAGGAGCGAAGAACAAGCGTAACGCAGCAGATGAGGCTTTTCGATGAGGTTAAGTTTAAAATTTGAGCTGAATACAACGACATTGAAGTATTCAGTTCAGGGATCTGCAAGTTATGCAGCTTGGTGCAGTGATCTAAGCGCATTTGAATCTCTAAGTGATTCAAATCCATGACGCAGTTGGATATTTCCTCCTGGTCCTAAGTCTTGATCTCCAATCACAGATTTTACAACCCATGAAATGAAGCCTTGAGGCTTAGACTGAACCGCTGCTTTAGAACCCACAGGCCCTTGAGCTACAGCTCCATTGATGTAACCACTGTTGTTTACAGTAGTTAACATAGTAATGATGATATTAGCATAGAATGTAGTAAATACGCATCAACACAGTATAGGTGTTTTCACTCACTTGCGTGCTATTTGCTAAGTTAAATAAGGAAAGCCAATGCAAACAATCAATAAATACTTTGGAAAATTCGGCGGACAATTTGTCCCTGAAACTTTAATGCCAGCATTGGAGGAATTTGAAGCAGCTTTTTTAAAGTACGTCCAAGATCCAGAGTTTCAAAAAGAACTGCAAAATTATTTACGGGATTTTGTCGGCAGACCTACTCCTCTGTATCACGCACAAAGAC